>NZ_WWIC01000033.1:0-12591 GCF_009872555.1 Streptomyces sp. SID5643 | reverse complement strand
GAGCTACGACCTGGTCCACGCGGGCACGGACAACTCCGCGCGCACGAAGCTGGGTTCGACCTGGTGCCACCACACCGCACTGGGTCTGGCGTCCACGACGGCCAACGGCGTCGAACCGGATTCATCCGCGAACCGGCGGACACCTTGAACTCCATGACGCCTGGGTGCGGAAGTCCTACTACTACCTCACCGACGCCACCGGCAACGTCCTCGGCCTCGCCGACGACACGGGCAAGCGCACGCACACCTACGCCTACGGCCCCACCGGCCTGCCTCGCGGGACGACCACCGAGGCGGTCCCCCAGCCCCACCGCTACGCGGGCACGTACCTCGACCCCACGGGTCTGTACAAGATGGGCCACCGCTACTACGACCCGTCCCTCGGCCGCTTCACCCAGCCGGACCCGTCGGGGCAGGAGGCGAACCCCTACCTCTACGCCACCGACGACTTCATCAACAACACCGACCCGACGGGCCTGTTCTCAGTCGCTGATGCGGTGGGTGTTGTCGCTGGCACAGTGGCCGGCGGTCTCGGTGCAGCAGCTGTGGGTGCTGCGTGTATCGGTACTGCTGGCGCCGCGTGTGTTGGCGCTGCCGTAGTCACCGGCGCGCTCTGGGGCGCAGGGGGCGGCGCCGCTGGCGCCACCATTGCGGGCGGAACGCAGGCGGAGCGAGAGAACGGCATGTGGGGCGGCCTGATCGGTGGAGCAGTCGGCAGCTTCTTCTGAGGGAGAAACGTGTGAAACAGAAGAGTCCTAACACTCTGGCAGTCATCGGCAGTTGTGCTGCTCTCACCTGCCTTGTGGGAGTTGTTGCCACTGCGGCTGGACTTTTCGACTGGCCGATCTGGCAGTCCGCCGTGCTGTTCGCTGCGGTCGGCTTAATTGCGGGAGGAATCGCCGTAGCACGGAGAAAGTCGGTGTCCGGGAGTGGCGAGGATACGCGTTGACATCCGCGGCCAGTGAGAGGTTGTACGGACTTCAGAACGTGAACTGAAGCAACAGTACCTACCGCAAAGCGTGAGGGCTGGCCGCCAGGCGATTACCCGGCGTCCAGCCCTCACGAGGTGCACGAACGAAACGTGGACGGACTACAGCCAGCTCTCCGCCACCACGGCCGGTACGAGCTACGACCTGGTCCACGCGGGCACGGACAACTCCGCGCGCACGAAGCTGGGTTCGACCTGGTGCCACCACACCGCACTGGGTCTGGCGTCCACGACGGCCAACGGCGTCGAACCGGATTCATCCGCGAGCCGGCGGACACCTTGAACTCCATGACGCCTGGGTGCGGAAGTCCTACTACTACCTCACCGACGCCACCGGCAACGTCCTCGGCCTCGCCGACGACACGGGCAAGCGCACGCACGCCTACTCCTACGCCTACGGGCCTGTACAAGATGGGCCACCGCTACGCCCCGCCCCCAATAGCAGGACCGGTGGCTGGCGCAGCTGTTGGTGGCTGCGTAGGCGGTGCTGTCGGGGAGAGCGTGACCGATGGTCCGCACACTGACTCCGCAAAGGACTTTAGAAGAAGTGCTTGCGTCCACCGACCGCACGACCGGTCGCACCCAGGATCCACAGGATGGCGCCAACGAGAATGAGGATGCCACCGATTGTCGTCAGCAGACCCATGCCGACAAGCAGGCCGATGATCAGCAGAATAAGGCCAAGAATGATCATTTTAAACCCCATCGTCAATTCCGGCTCAGGCGCGTGTATGTACTTCACAAGGGCCTGAGTTCGTCCCTTGGTGGGAAGATCCCGACCAGCTCCGAATGCCAGGACCTCGGTGCGATAGCCCTTGTGCCCGGCGACACGGTGTTCACGCCTTCCTTCGAGAACTTCGTTCAGTACGCCATCTCCTCGACCGTCCTCTGCTCCAAAAGCCCTTCCACCCCGGACGGTCTGGACGTTGGTGACGGAGACACCGGGCAGCGGCGCCAACGAGCAGGTCCTCAGGTTTGAGGGCTTCTTCACCCTCGCCAGCCGGGCCCTGGGTGACGGGGCCGAGGGCGCGGCAGGAGACGGTGTGCGGGATGCCGTGCTCGGTCCTGTTGTAGCTGATCGCCCCGGCCACGGCGGCCGGGTCCGCCGCAGCTACTTCACCCACAGGACCATGCAGCGTTTGAGGGCATCGCGCTCCATCCCCAGCTCCCTGTTCTCCTTCTTCAACGCCACGTTCTCTGCCGTCAGCCGGGCGATCAACGCGTCCTTCTTTCCGGCATGGCCTTCTCGGCCCGCTTCGCCCGCGAGACCCAGCTCGCCAGGCTCCTCTCGTTGATCCCCAGATCCTTCGCAACCTCAGGGACCGGCTTCCCGATCTCCGTCACGATGCGTACGGCCCCCTCACGAAACTCCGCCGTGAACTTGCGGCGCTCCTCCGCCATGACAACCAACATCCTCTGCTGTCATGAGGGGATGCTCAGCGCTCAGCGGGGCCACGCCCTCCGCCTCGGGCATCGACACACCGGATTCCGGCTCCTCGCCCGTGGCAGCGGCCCCGTTCCGGAACTCCATGCCGAAGGCGCCGACGGGCTCTCTCGCTCACACCGGAGCCGACGCCACACCGTGGCTGATCGGCGGCGCGGCCGTGCTCATCGCAGCGGGCGGAGGCGTTCTCCTCCTGGCACGCTGCAATCGCACGGACAGTCCCACCGACGACTCCACCGAGAGCTGACCGGCCTCACACACCTCTCCACGACTCCGAGCCCTCGGATTCCACAGCCCGGAATCCGGGGCCCTGTCGTCCACGAGCGCGCACGGGCCTCGATACGCTGCCGCAGTGATCGCCCCCTCTTCGCTCCCCGGCATGACACGTAGCCGAGAGGTGGTCCCATGACGCCGTGGTCTGCTCTCTGCGCCGTCCACGGCGTACATTCGCGCAGTCGTGACGGTGGTGTTCGAAGACCAAGGCGGTCGGAGGGTCCGGACTGCGCTAACGTGCCGATCTGAGCCGGGAGGGAGATTCCATGTCTCATGCGAATGCTGTCAGGTCGTCGTGGGCCAGGATTGTCCGGTGGTTGGAGGAGAACGCCCCCGCCAGTGCGCAGGCGCTCAATCCTCCGGCCACCGAGGCCGATATCCAAGAACTGCGTGATTCCCTGGGATGCCAAGTCCCCGAGGTTCTGGAAGCGTGGCTGCGGTTCAACAACGGCAGCACCGCGAAGGATGCCAGAATCGCGATTCCGGGAGGGGTCCGGCTCACCCCCCATCTTGATTCCAAGATCTTCCCCGGTGGTGAGGTGTTTCTCGACTGCCGGAGCATCGTCGACCGGTATCAGAACAACCTCCGTATCGCCGAGGACATCGGCGATGAGGACTGGTGGGAGCCTTCATGGATTCCGGTCCTGGCCGAGGCGGACGCCCACTACGGACTGATCCTGGACGCGGGGCAGAGGGACGGGAGCGTCCCAGTGCTGGCCTACCGCGAGACCGACTACCCGAAGAGGTATGCCTCGTCGCTGGAAGAGCTGCTGTCAGGCGTGGCCGACATGCTGGAACACGGCCGTGGAGACGGTGTGCTCACGCGTGGGCGCCGGGCGTCCGTCCAGGATGGGCGGGTGGTCTGGGACTGAGTCCGTACACGTCGGTGGGGGCCGGGTGGTGATCCGCCCGGCCCCCACCGACGTGCGATATCCGCGTTACGGCTTCTGTGCGTCAAGCCAGTAGTTGTCGCCCTCGAGGACGCGGTTGTTCCTCCGGAATGTCGGGAAGAGGCTCATGGACTGTGTGTTCTGGTTGTTCGACATGCTTGACCTGCCGCACGGCTCCGTCCAGGTTGGCACGTCGTAGCGCGCGTCGGGTATCAGCCGCCACAGCCCGTCGCTGCCCTTGACGGCGATGGTGTTCACGCATTCATCGCCCGAGGCGACGGTCTTGAGGTTCTGGCCGCCCCATGCCTTGGGGATCGCGGCGCTCTGCCAGCTGGCCGCGAAGGGGAACTCGTCGCAGCTGGGGACGTCACCGGATCCCAGGTTGTCCGACATGGTGGCCAAGGGGCTGCGCTGCCACGCTGTCGGGCAGATGGTGTCGCGGTTGTGGTCGACCAGGCTCTTGGTGCTGGTCGGAGGGTCAGGCACCAGAACGTCGTCGGCCAAGAAGGTCAGCGGAGTGTTGCCCCGCAGACCGTAGTGGCCGGGGAGCTTGTTCTGGATCAGCCACGCGTGCGCGGCGGCCGCCGGGAACTTCTTGGAGTTCATGACGTACGTCGGCTTGTAGCGGCTGAAGACACAGCCGGGTGTGGTCCCCACCTCGACGTCGCAGCGGACGTCCAGTTCCTGCTTCTCGACGTCGACGGAGTTCACCGTGGTCGCTCCGTTGGCAGCGCCCTTGACGGTCCAGAGGGGAGAGATGGCACTGCGGTCCGTCCCCTTCGTCCACTTGATCTTCGAGATCGCGGTGGCTGTGTGGAACTCGCCCTTGACCCAGGTCTTGCTGCCGGTCCAGACCGGCGTGTCCGTCTGGCAGTAGCCGCGGCAGTTGAAGTCGACGTCGATTCGGGCGCTGGTGACGGCCGGGTCCATCGACTTCAGGGTGATGTTCACCCTCTGGGTGAACGTGTCGCTCTTGACGTCGAGATCGATCTGCTGCTGGTAGTCGAAGATGGCGTTGCCAGCCGGGGTGCCGTTCTGGAAATACGTGATGCCGATGTCGTCCCTGATGCACGCCTGGGTCCGGGTGTACGTCACCGACTTCGTGGTCACGGAGCAGGTGGCGGTGGCGTCCGCGGTTACCTGCGCGCCGCTCATGGAGGCGCTGTCCGCCCCGGTCGACTTGAGTGAGGTTCCGACGATCGGGAAGAAGCCGCCCGGGATGGTCTCGGGGGGCTCGATCGCGGCCGGCTCCGGCGCGTTCGGGTCGGCGTCCCCGAAGGTCAGATCGGCCGGGATGCCGGAGTAGTCGCCCGGGACGAACGCGATGGCGTCGAAGGCGATGTCCTTGGAGCCGTCGCCGCCGTTGAAGTTGTCCAGGCTGACCTCGGGAACGGCGTCGTTGAACTGGTAGGCGCCCAGGTCGACCCACTTGTTGGACTGGTTTGCGTCCTGGGAGATCGCCTTGACGGTGGTGCCGTGTCCGTGCTTGATGCGGTATTCGGCCTTGGAGGTCTGCGCCCCGTGGTCCGGGATGTGTGCGTAGACCTTGGCCTGGCCGTTGTGCTCGGTGATCTTCTGGCCGAGCTTCCAGGTGCCGGTGACCTTCATCCGGTCGCCGGGCGCCGGGAAGGATTCGGGGGAGCGGGTGTGGGTGAACCAGAAGTGGTTGCCGTACGCCGCGCCGATCTGGTGCGTGTCGATCTTGCCGGGGTAGGTGGTGATCGTCTGCCCGGTGTCGGCATCGGTGATGTCGGATGGCTGGTAGGTGAAGGTGAACGTGCCGTCCGACTTCACCGCCCCGCATCCGCGTGAAGCCGATCCCGCCGGGGTGGTACCGCTCGGCACATCGTCCACGATCAGCGCGTTCGAGGGCAGGCCGCTGCTGCAGCGCGGCGGGTAGGAGTTGGCGTCCGGCTGTTCCGGATACGAGGTGTTGAAGCGGTGGACCTGGTGGCCGCACTGGGCCAGCCGGTCGCAGTCCTTCCACTGGGCCGACTTGTCCCACCAGCAGTGCAGCCAGTGCGGGTTGGTTTCGGAGTCGCCCGCGTCGAGCTGGCAGGCGCCCATGCCGGGATCGTTGGAGTCGTTGTCGCCGATCTTGGACGGCACGCAGTTGTTGGACGCGTCGCAGAACGTGTCGATCGGCGGTTTGACGCTGCTGCGGTACGCGTTGCTGTTCCACCAGGCGGCCAGGTAGCCCGGTTTGAAGTCGCCGGGAGCGAACATCGCCGAAATCGGGCGAGCCGCCCAGCCGAGGACCTTCTCCTCATAGGGCCAGTCCTGCGGGTGCGCGGCATGGCTGTAGTCGTCCCTGGACGGGTCCGTGGCGTGTTGCAGGAAGGGGACCCGGTTGGCCTTCCACAACGGGTTGGCCGGGTTGTTGGTCCAGCCCAGCCCCTTGTGCCCGGCGGAGTCAGCCGTCTCGTAGAAGCCGGAGTTGTACGCCCACAGGGCGAAGAACCAGTTCTCGATCCACTTCGGATGGCCGTCGTTGACCTTCATGCCGGCGCGGTAGGTCTGATTCCACTTGTCGGAGAGGATCTGCACGCCGTAGGCGATGTTGGCGGTGTAGTCCAGCGCGACGGCATCCTGGGTGAGCGGGGACAGCGCCGTCTCGCCCTCCTTCTCCTTGCCGGCCAGCCGCATGCCGTCAGTGGCCTGGGTGATGCCGTAACCGCAGTCCGCCTCGGAGAAGTTGATGCGCCACGGGTCGGCCTGCGTACCGTCGGAGGCGTACTGGGTGCCGTAGAAGTTGCCGACGAGGCTGTTGGCGGTGACACCGGGGACGGCGAACCGGGTGGCCTGCCACATGTTGGATTCCTGCGCGGTGACGCCGAGCATCACCTGCGAGGGTATGTGCCAGCGGTCGGTGACGTCGGGGTCCTCGTTGTCCAGGGTGCCGTTGGGATCGCCGGCCAGCACGATCGGCGGGAACAGGCCCTGGGGCTGGTAACCGCCCATGCCGGTGTTCTTCCAGTTCGGCGAGCGGTAGAAGTCCAGCTCACCGACGACGGCCTGGTCCACGGCCCATTCCACCTGACGGGGCGTGGGCTGGAACGCCTGCTTCTTGACGTCGTTGCGAGCGACCGCGCAGTAGCGTTCGCCGGCGCCCTCGGACGGGCTGTCCGTCGTGCCGGTGATGAGCTGGGTGCGCATCGTCTGAGTGGACATGCCCTCGCTGTCACCGCTGACCGACGGCTTCGCGGATGAGCCCTTCCCCGCCCGCAGGCCCAGCGCCGGGGAGAGCCGGCTTCCGGCCTCCGCCCGCCCGGCGGACAGCTGAGGTGTCGCGTCCAGCTCGGTGCGCTTGCCGGTGGCGACCACGTCCAGGGTGATCCGCGCGTCGCGGACCTGCTTGGCGTCCTGGGGTGTGATCAGGCTGGTCTTGCCGTCCGCCCAGGAGGTGGACACGCCCGCGTGCCCCAGGCTCGACATGCGGGCACCCTTGGCGAGATGCCCCGGGTTCCTCACCGGTCCCGGCAGGGTCCCCGTGTTTTTGGCCTTACCCGTGAGGAACACCGTGCCGCCGGGGGTGGCGGACAGGTCCCAGTCGGTGAGCTTTCCTTCGGCCACCGTCTTCGGGGTGGTCTTCTTGCCCTTGACCTGTGTGGCGTTCAGCCGCTTGGCCCAGGACTTCGCCCTGGTCTTCTTCGAGTCGGTTTCCCGGTCGATGAAGGTCACGCCGTCGCCGCTGTCGGCCGCGATCTGGAACGGCACGTGCTTCGTCACGGCAAGGACGGTTTCCTTCCGCCCGTTGATGCGGACGAGCCTGTTGCCGTGGCCGGCCACGATGCCGTGCCGGGTCGGGACGGCCGAGGTGACCTGGCCGGGGAAGGCGGCCGGCTTGGACTGTTCGCCGGTGGCCGCGTCCACGGTGATCAGACGGGTCTTCTGCTCCTCGTCCCCGTCGTGGGTCAGCTGGGTGAACACCGCGTCGTCCCCGGTGCCGCAGCCCGGGGAGAAGTAGGCCAGCGACGCGGTGAACGGCAGCTTGGTGACCTTGCCGCTGCCCAGGTCGACGACGGCGGTGAACGCGCCGCGCACCATCAGCTCGGGCTTGTTGGTGAACGTCCGGGGTGCGTAGGCGACGGCCGCGTACTTCCCGGACCCGGTCACGCACGCGTTACCGATCCAGGAGTCCGCGTCGAATCCGTCTTCGCGCAGGGTGGCTACGGTGGTGAACTTGTAGCCGTCCTTCTCCTTGCCTGTCAGGACATGGAATCCGGTGCCGTCGCCGGAAGTGGAAAGGGCCACGTCCTTGGAAGAGGAGTGGTTGTCACCCAGGACAGCGGCACGGTCCTTCTTGCCGACCTCGCGGGGCTTGCTCGTAGCTTTCGGCAGGCTCTTGCCGCCTTGCACGGCGTTGTCGGGGACCTCCGGTCCCTGAGCCTGCGCGGAGATGGACAGTGACGAGGCGAGAAGCGCAGTCGCTGCCGTTATCACCACCGCGCGTTGCCTCTGTCTTTTACGCACAGTAAGAAGCGCTCCCTCTGCTATTTTCGGTCGACGATCGGAGTGAACTCATCGACGTAGATCTTCGGAATCCGCGGGGCCGGACCCATGTCTTCCGAGCCGATCACCGCCTCCTTCCTCCCGGTTTCGCCCGGAGGGACATCCTGAAGCCAGAACCGGTTATGCGCGGTCCATCCCTCACCGTCAGCGATGCTGATCTGGACCGAGTACGTCGCATCCCGCTCGTAGGTATTGGCCACCTCGATCTCGGTACGTACACCGCTGCTTTCCGGCGTGGCACGCACGACCAGGTCTCCGTACTCCAGGACACGCGTGCGGCCTTCGGAGTGCACCGAAGCCACAGGCGATGGACGTACTTGCGGACTGCTCTGCTCCGCGCTCGGTGTCGCCGGCCGCTGCGACGCGGGGGCCCTGTCGGCGGCGCCGTCCGTACACCCGGCGGCCAGCACGCACACCGCCATCAGGGACAGTGCCCGGACCACCCACGGCCCGGGCACTCCTGCACCAGCCTTCACTGGGCGGAAGCCGCCATCTGCTTGCGCGCGGCAGCGACTTCCGTGCCGTGCTGCTCCTTGATGCCGGTCAGCCGGCTCTTGTTGTCGGTGATCTGCTTGTTCTGGATCGCGGACTCCACCTCAGACCAGATCTTCACCAGGTCCGTCTGCTTCTTGCAGTCGATGTCGTCGACCGCCAGAGCGATGGACTCCTGCGACGGCTTGCCGTCGTGGGTGACACCTTGGTCCATCGCCTTGTACGGGTCGGCAAGTCCCTTGTGTCCCTTGCCGTCCATGCACGAAGACCACGCGGCGATGGCCTTGATGACCTTGTCGTCCTTCATTGACTGCACCAGGCTGTCCCCGGCGAGCTGCGCCACGAAGGTCGGGTCGGCTTCTTTCACGCCGAGTTGAGCCTTGGACCAGCCGATGCAGCCGCCCGCCCTCAACTTCTTTCCGTTGTACTCCGCCCGAGCGGGCTTCGTCTGGCCGGGGCCGGTGAACGCCGATCCCGTCTTGACTCCCTCCGGGGCCTGGGGCAGTTCGGGCTTGGTATGGCCGGTCAGGACCTCGACCTCGACACCGGACAGGTCACGCATGGTCTGCTTGGTGTGCTCCTGCAGCGCCGGGGGGAGTTCGTAGCCGTACTTCTCGGCCTGGGCCCGGTCGGTGAGGCCGTAACGGCGTTCGATGTTGGCGTCGTTGTCACTGGGAGGCGGGTTGGCACCCGCCCGTGGCAGCGTCAGGTCGATGCCGTAGTCCTTCATACAGGACTGCTGGAGCTCGTTGGCGGCCTGCTCAACGGTGACCTGGTCCTCGTAGGAGGCCATGTACGCCTCCAATGGAAGGGTTAGATCCTTGGTCAGGCCACTCGTGGGTATCTTCTCCGGCCAGTTTTCCTTGTTCACGATCGGTTTGCCGTCGGCAACGTTGTCCGCGGTGTCCGCGGTCGTGCCGGCGGAGCAGGCGCTGACCAGGAGAGCTGAAGTGGCCAGGGCTACTGCGGTGGCGGTCCGCTTGATGTGCTTCACGGGCGTTCCTTCTCAGGCGAAGTGGGAGGACGCGTTGTTGTTCTTCAGGGCGGAGATCAGGTTGGTGATGTTGCAGTCCCCGTAGGGGCCGTTCTTCGCGAAGTACTGAGATGTACCGCCGTAGCCGGAGTTGTAGTACACGCGGTAGTTGTCGTCTCGGGCGCAGTTCTGCACGGACGCCGCGTTGTTCTTCATGTACTGGCCGTTTCCGTTGCCGCCGTTACCGAACACGTACCGGTAGGTTGTCAGTGTCGACCCCTGGTACTGGCTGGTACCCCAGTGGTCGCTCACGTTGCTGTAGTACACCGTGAACGCCGACTTGTAGTAACCGCCCTGGACGGCGATTTCCTTCGAGTTGTAGAACAGCCACAAGTCCCCCTCCGTGCAGTTGATCCACGGAACGTCACAGTTGTCCATGACGTTGTAGGTGGCCGCCTGGGCGGGTGTGGCGGTAGCGAGCAGGGCAGTCGCGGTGACGGCGAATGCGCCTGCGGCGGTCTTCGCGCGTAGCGAGATGAGCTTCAAAAGTGGTCCCCTCCCCTGGTCCGGCGCACCTAGGGTCCGCCGGAACACTGATCAAGCGACTGGGCAGCCCAGTTGCCTGGACCCGCGCGCTCAATACTGGCCCGATTCGCGGGAGTTACGTGTGAAGATCGCAGGCCGTCGGGAAGGTATCACGGCATGCTCATGACCTTCGAGCCTCGTTATGTTTTCGTGAGCGGAGAGGGCGGTCTGTCTTCCTGCTGCTCACGCGCCCGTCACCGAGCGCCTGTCGCGGCGCTCGTTCCGATGCCCGTCAGGCGTCACCGGCGCCGAGTTGGTCGGCGTACGGCGAGGCAGCGGCCAGGACTTTCTCACCGAAGTCGGTGAGCCGCATCCGACGCCCATGCTGGCCGCGATCAACAGCTGCCCCTGGCAGGCTGAGCGCATTTCTCGCCTGGCCGAGCGGCCTTACGATCTCCGGCACGCGGGAATCTCGTTCAGGCTCTACTCCGGAGTGGATACGGCCGAGTGCGTCCGGCACGTCGGCCAGACCATCGAGGTTCTCTTTCGCCACTACGCCAAGTTCCTTGACGGCCTTCGAGAGCAGGCGAACCGTCTCATCGAGCGGTCCATGAACGAGTGGCAGCGCGTCAGCCGAGGTGTGTACCCGAGGGCCGAACCGGGATTTGGTCCGTGACTGAGATTCCCCCGCTGTGCGGTAGGAGGTGATCAGCCGGTCGGAGCAGGTTGACGGGAATTCAGGTTCGTCGGCTCGGCCGTCGCCTGCTTGGTGTAATGCTCCTCCTTGGACTCGATCGGGCTGAGCCAGCCGAGCCGTTCCTGGATGCGCCGGCTGTTGTGGAAGCCGTCGATGTACTCGAAGAGCGCGAGGTTCGCCTCGGCCCTGGTCGCGAAGACGCGACCGCGCACGCACTCCGTCTTGATCAGCATTCACAAGTTTTCCGCGAGAGCATTGCCGCACGAGTCCCCGACGGAACCTATTGATGCCTGAACTCGCGCTCTCATGGGGCGAGTTGTCAGACAGATGGACGTGTACTGACGGCCGTGGCCGGCATGATGGATGAGCCAGCCGACCTCGACCTCGCGGGACGCGGGGCGTACTCCAGCGTGCCACGGCACCAGGTCGGCGTCGGCTCGTACTCCGTCCGCGATCGGAATGCGCCATGCAGCCGGGCTTGAGCCGACCGCGGCCGACAGCCATGCCCAGGGCGTCGACGACCAGGAACGCGCGGTGGCGGCCGGCCATCGAGTAGCCGACGATCTCGCGCGTCGCCAGATCGCCAGGTCGCCAGGTCGCCAGGTCGCCAGGTCGCCAGATAGAGCCAGCCCTCGTCGGCGGGGATGCAGGGGATGTCGCCGACCAGCTTCTCGCCCGGCGCGCTCGCGGTGAAGTTGCGGCCGATCAGATCCTCAGCGGGCATCGCCTTCTTCGCCGGGCGGGTCAGTGAACGGCGTTTGCGCCGCCCCCGTCTGCACTGCATCCCCGCGAACCAGTCCGCCAGAGGTGCCTCGCGTGTCACGCATGTGTCACCAACCCCGTAGACGCTCCCGGATCTCAGGGAATCTGCCCGCGCAAACGGTGTCATTCCAGACCGTGTGGACGCCCGGAGACGGCTTCTACGACACGTGCCACGTCGTGCCGAGCCAGGGCCCGAGGATGAGAACAGGGGCGTCTTCGGGGCCGTCGAAGCGGTACTGGAGGGCAGGGGTCGTGGTCTCACTCACCGCTCCGCGCTAACCGCCCGTTCCGACATGTCTCACGCGGGTCCCCGGATCCCTGCACCTGGCTCCCGGATATCACCGGTGCACCCTCACACCGCCTTCACTGATGTGCCCGGGGAGCGAGGGGTGCGAGAGCTGCGAGAGCTGCGAGGGCGCGGGCGGGAGCGCATGAGCGAGTGCGGGGGCGCATGAGCGAGTGCGGGGCGCCGGGGCGTCTTCAGTAGTCGCTCGGCAGACCGAGGCCGGTGAGGGCGCCGACCGGGTCCAGGTCGGGGGTGCCTCTCGGCCACCAGTCGTCGTGACCCGGCTCGGACTCGTAGGCGTACCAGAGCCCGTCGCGGCCGAGGCGGAGCTGGAGGTGGCCCCGGGGGTGGGTGAGGTGGTTGCGCCAGGGGCGGAAGGCGGGCAGGTCGGCGGCGAGCAGGAGGGGGCGGGCCCGGTCGAACCGGCCGGCCGGCGGGTCCCACGGCTCCTCCAGTACGGCGAGGCCTTCCAGCCCTCCCTGTCGCCAGGCGGCGACCGCCCGGGCCAGCTCGGACGGGGTGCGGCCCGCCGCCGAGGCGAGGGACGCGTAGAGCGACCGGGTGCCGGCGGTGAGCCCCGCCCCGGGGCGGGCCGCTGCCAGGCGCACCGCGTCCTGCCAGAAGGTCAGCTGCCCGACCGGGTCACGGCCGGTGCCGAGCAGGGCGTGGGCGCGGGCTGCGGCGTCCGTGGCGAGCTGGTCCAGCGCGAAGGGGTCCGGGCCGCCGGGGGCCGCGGGGTAGGCCGGCGG
>NZ_WWIC01000306.1:0-11340 GCF_009872555.1 Streptomyces sp. SID5643 | reverse complement strand
CCGGGCCGGCCGGCCCCGCCCGAGGAGCGGGGCGCGCCGGCGGAGTCCGCCGGTCCGGTCGAGCCGTCCGGGCCCGCCGGGGCTCACCCGCTCGGCGAACCCCGTACCGGTGTCGCCGCGCTCTCCCTCCGCTACCGGATCGCGGTGGCCCTGGCGCTGGCGGTCGTCGCCGTCGGGGTGTGTGTGCATCTGGGGATGACGTTCCTGCACGTCGCCCCGGCGAACACGGTCACCAAGGCGCACGGCGAGGCCGTGGACGACTGGATCTACCCGGAGTTCGAGCAGAACTGGAAGCTCTTCGCGCCGAACCCGCTCCAGCAGAACATCTCGATCCAGGTCCGCGCCGGGGTTCGGGGGCCGGACGGCGCGACGGTGACCACCGGCTGGTACGACCTGTCCGCCCAGGACGGCCGCGCCATCGACGGAAACCTGCTGCCCAGCCACACCCAGCAGAACGAACTGCGCCGTGCCTGGGACTTCTACGTCGCGACGCACGACGGCGAGAACCGCCCGGTGGGCCTGCGCGGCTCGCTCTCGGAGTCGTATCTGCGCCGGATCATGGTGCTGCGCCTCGACCGTGACGACGCCGTACGGGCCGCGACCGGGGGCTCCGGTGTCATCGAGCGGGTGCAGGTCCGCTCCCGGACCAGCAACGTGCCGCCGCCCCGGTGGAGCCGGGAGAAGGTCTCCACGACGCCGTCCTACCGGGAGCTGCCGTGGTGGAAGGTCCCGCAGGACGAGTCCGCCGGAGGAGTGCGGTGAACCGCTTCTCGCTGGCCGTGTCGGGCGGGATCGCCCGCGTCACCGAGGCCGCCCTGGGCCCCTACCAGACGGCCGTCATCCGCATCGGCTTCAGCGCCACCTGGCTGCTGTTCCTGCTCCGCGAGCTCCCCCACCGCCACGAGCTGTACGGTCCCGACGGGCCCTGGAGCTGGGACCTCGCCCAGCAGTTGATCGGGTCCAACGGTTCCTTCACCACGCTGATGTGGTCGGACGGCCGGGTCTGGTTCGAGATCGTCTACGCGCTCGCGGTCCTCTCCAGCGCCCTGCTGATGCTGGGCTGGCGCACCCGCACCATGTCGGTGCTGTTCATGGTCGGCGTGCTGTCGCTGCAGAACCGCAGCGTCTTCATGGGCGACGGCGGCGACAACGTGCTGCACCTGATGTCGGTCTACCTGGTCTTCACGCGGTGCGCCCAGGTCTGGTCGCTGGACGCCCGGCGGGCCGAGCGGGAGCGGACGGCACGCGCCCGGGGCGAGCGGGTCACGGACCGGACCGGTCCGGCCCTGTGGGGCGTGCTCGGGGCCGTGCTGGCCGCGGTCACCCTGGTCGGCCGGATGCAGGGCGACTGGCTGATACCGGCGCTGCTGTGGACGGTGTGGGTGGCGCAGGCCGTGTGGTGGCTGGTCGGACGCCGGGCCGGGACCGGTGAGCCGCGGATCCTGCTGGACGTGATCGGCAACGTCGTGCACAACGGCGCCCTGCTCGTGATCATGGCCGAGGCGTGCCTGATCTATGCGACGGCCGGCTGGTACAAGGTGCAGGGCTCCCGCTGGCAGGACGGCACCGCGGTCTACTACCCGCTCCACCTGGAGTACTTCTCTCCCTGGCCGGCGCTCGCCGATCTGCTGTCCGCCAGCGGCACGATGGTGATGCTGGTGACCTACGGGACGGTCCTGGTGCAGGTCGCCTTCCCGTTCACCCTGTTCAACCGGCGGGTGAAGAACGTCCTGCTGGCGGTGATGATGACCGAGCACGCCGTGATCGCCGTGGTTCTCGGTCTGCCGTTCTTCTCGCTGGCGATGATCGCGGCGGACGCGGTGTTCCTGCCGACGGGCTTCCTGCGCCGCCTGGGCGGCCGGGCGGCACGTGTGCGTGACCGGCTCGCGCGCCGGGGCGGGCGGGTGTCCCTGCCCGGGCAGCGTGCCCGTCAGAACCCCGAGGCCGAGCACGTAGGCTCCGGGGCATGACCGACCCCGTGACCCGCTGGCACCGGCTCGCCGGTGACACCGTCCTGCTCGACGGGTTCCACGCCCTGAAGCACGCGCTGCGTTTCGGGGCGGAGGTGCCGGTGGCGGTCACCGCGGACCGGGCCGCCGCGCTGGCCCTCGCCGAGGAGCTCGCCCCGGACGTACGGGACGCGCTGGCCGGGCTGCTGACGGAGGTGCCGTACGGGACGTACACGTCGTTCGTGCCCCGCCCGCACCCGACGGCGGTGGCCGCGCTGGCGGTACGGCCCTCCCGCGGGTCCAGCCTCGCGAAACTGGCCCACACGCCCCGCACGGCCCCGGTGGTGGTCCTCGACAACCCGCGCAACCTGGGCAACGCGGGCGCGGTGATCCGCCTGGCCGCCGGTTTCGGGGCGACCGGTGTGGTGACGACCGGGACGGTCGACCCCTGGCACCCGACGGTCGTGCGGGGCGGGGCGGGTCTGCACTTCGCGACGACGGTGGAGCGGCTGACCGCCGGCGAGCTGCCGCCCGGCCCGCTGTTCGCCCTGGACCCGGAGGGCGACGACATCCGGGGGGTGAAACTCCCGGACGACGCCGTCCTCGCGTTCGGCTCCGAGCGCACGGGTCTGTCGGCCGAGCTGCGCGCCCGGGCCGACCATCTCCTGTCCCTGCCGATGCGCCCTCAGGTCAGCAGCTACAACCTGGCGACAAGTGTGGCGATGACCCTGTACCACTGGAGCTGCGGTGCGCCCCTTCAAGGGCGCGGGGAACTGCGCGAGTGACCACGACGCACCGGCACCCGCGCAGACAACAGCACAACCCGGGCTCCTAGGCGTCCCTGCGCACCTCGACCACCCGGAACCGGTTGGCGACGAACGCCCCGTCGCACAGCGCCGCACTCGCCGCCGGATTGCCGCCCGACCCGTGGAAGTCGGAGAACGCGGCCGTCTGGTTGACGTACACCCCGCCCGTGAGGTTCAGCGACAGCTGCGCCGCCTCCTCCAGGCAGGCTTCCTGCACGTCACGTTCGACCTCCGCGTCGGTCGTGTACGCCCCGACGGTCATCGCGCCCTTCTCCCGGACGGTCCGCCGCAGCAGCTCCACCGCGTCCTTCGCCGAGTCGACCGCCACGGCGAAGGACACGGGCCCGAAGCACTCGCTCATGTACGCGGCCTCGTCGTCCGGCTTGGCGCCGTCCAGCTTGACGATCACCGGCGTGCGGACGACCGCTCCCGGGAAGTCCGGGTTGGTGATCTCGCGGGAGGCGAGGGCGACTTCGCCCAGGCCCGCCGCGGCCTCCAGCCGGGCCTTCACGTCCGGGTTGACGATCGCGCCGAGCAGCGCGTTCGCCCGGGCGTCGTCGCCGAGCAGCCCGTCGACGGAGTTGGCCAGGTCCGCGACGACCTCGTCGTAGGACTTGGGGCCCTGGTCGGTGGAGATGCCCTCGCGGGGGACGAGCAGGTTCTGCGGGGTCGTGCACATCTGGCCGCTGTACAGGGACAGCGAGAACGCCAGGTTGGAGAGCATGCCCTTGTAGTCCGACGTGGAGTGGACGACGACCGTGTTGACGCCGGCCTTCTCCGTGTAGACCTGCGCCTGGCGGGCGTTGGCCTCCAGCCAGTCGCCGAACTCGGTCGAGCCCGTGTAGTCGATGATCCGGATCTCGGGGCGCAGCGCGAGCGTCTTGGCGATGCCCTCGCCGGGGCGCTCGGCGGCCAGGGCGACCAGGTTCGGGTCGAAGCCCGCCTCGGCGAGCACCTCGCGGGCGGCCTGCACGGTGAGGGCGAGCGGCAGCACCGCGCGCGGGTGGGGCTTGACCAGCACCGCGTTGCCGGTGGCGAGGGAGGCGAACAGGCCCGGGTAGCCGTTCCAGGTGGGGAAGGTGTTGCAGCCGATCATCAGGGCGATGCCGCGCGGGACCGGCGTGAACTGCTTGTTCATCGCCAGCGGGTCGCGCTTGCCCTGGGGCTTGGTCCACTCGGCGTTGTCGGGCGTGCGCACCTGCTCGACGTACGCGTACGCCACGGCTTCCAGGCCGCGGTCCTGGGCGTGCGGGCCGCCCGCCTGGAACGCCATCATGAACGCCTGGCCGGAGGTGTGCATGACCGCGTGGGCGAACTCGTGCGTCCGGTCGCTGATGCGCTTGAGGATCTCCAGGCAGACGACCGCGCGCTGCTCCGCGCCCGCGTCGCGCCAGGCCCGCTGTCCGGCCTTCATGGCGGGCAGCAGCACGTCGAGGTCCGCGTGCGGGTACGTCACGCCGAGGTCGACGCCGTAGGGGGACGTCTCGCCGCCCACCCAGCCGTCCGTGCCCGGCTGGCCGAGGTCCAGGCGGGAGCCGAGCAGGGCGTCGAAGGCGGCCTTGCCCGCCGCCGCGTCCAGGCTGCCGTTCTCCCCGTAGGCCTTCGGGTGCTCGGGGTGCGGTGACCAGTACGCGCGCGTGCGGATCGCTTCCAGCGCCTGGTCGAGGGTGGACCGGTGCCGGGCGATCAGCTCGTGCGCCGAGAGTGCGGCGGTCATGGGTGACCAACTCCTCGTCTCAAGAACTCCTCGTCGAGTTCATGACCTGGGCAGAAACCTGGGCAGGAACACTCGGACAGAGCTAGAGTAACCGAACGATCGGTCGGTTCAAGGGGGTCCGCCGCATCTGTGGAAAACCCCGTGCGGGAGGATCGCGCACATGACAGCACTCGACCTCAGCAGCCCCGTGGCCGTCGTCGGCACCGGCACCATGGGCCAGGGAATCGCCCAGGTCGCGCTGGTCGCGGGCCATCCCGTGCGGCTGTACGACACCGCCCCCGGGCGGGCCCGTAAGGCGGCCGAGGTGATCGGTGCCCGGCTGGACCGGCTCGTCGAGAAGGACCGGCTCACCGGCCCCGACCGGGACGCCGCCCGTGCCCGGCTGCTGCCCGCCGAGAACCTCGCCGAGCTCGCCGACTGCGCCCTGGTCGTCGAGGCGGTCCTGGAGCGTCTGGACGTCAAACAGGAGCTGTTCCGCGCCCTGGAGGGCATCGTCTCCGACGACTGCCTGCTCGCGACGAACACCTCGTCGCTGTCCGTCACCGCCATCGGGGGCGCCCTGCGCGCCCCCGGCCGCTTCGTCGGCCTGCACTTCTTCAACCCCGCTCCGCTGCTGCCGCTGGTCGAGGTGGTCTCCGGGTTCGCCACCGACGTCACCCACGCCACGCGCGCGTACGAGACCGCCCGGGCCTGGGGCAAGACGCCGGTCGCCTGCGCGGACACCCCCGGCTTCATCGTCAACCGCATCGCCCGGCCCTTCTACGCCGAGGCCTTCGCGGTCTACGAGGCGCAGGGCGCCGACCCGGCCACCATCGACGCCGTGCTGCGCGAGTCGGGCGGCTTCCGGATGGGCGCGTTCGAGCTGACCGACCTGATCGGCCAGGACGTCAACGAGTCCGTCACACAGTCGGTGTGGCAGTCCTTCTTCCACGACGTGCGCTTCACTCCGTCCCTCGCTCAGCGCCGCCTGGTGGAGTCCGGCCGGCTCGGCCGCAAGACCGGCCACGGCTGGTACGACCACCGCGACGGCGCCGAGCGTCCCGAGCCGGACACCGCCGAGCGGCGGCAGCCGCCCGCGTACGTCGTCGCCGAGGGCGACCTGGGGCCGGCCGCCGAGCTGCTCGCGCTGATCCGCGAGGCGGGCATCCCGGTCCGTGACGAGAGCGACGACGAGGACCAGGGGGCGTGCCTGCTGCTCCCGAGCGGCGGCCGGCTGGTCCTCGCCGACGGGCAGACCGCCGTGGAGTACCGGGACCTCGTCCACTTCGACCTCGCCCTGGACTACCGCCGGGCCACCCGGATCGCCCTGTCCGCCTCCCAGGACACCTCACCGCAGGCCATCGCCGAGGCCACCGGCCTCTTCCAGGCGCTCGGCAAGCAGGTCAGCTTCATCGGCGACATGCCCGGCATGATCGTCGCCCGCACGGTCGCACGGATCATCGACCTGGCGCACGACGCGGTCGCCAAGGGCGTGGCCACCGAGGAGGACATCGACACCGCGATGCGCCTCGGTGTCAACTACCCCCTGGGCCCCTTCGAGTGGTGCCGCCGCCTCGGCCGCACCTGGGCGTACGTACTCCTGGACGACCTGCACCGGCGCGATCCCTCGGGACGCTACGCCCCGTCCCTGGCGCTGTACCGCCACGCCCACGCCCCCGACCCGCGGGAAGGCACCGCCTCATGACCACCGCCAAGCGCGACACCTACACCCCGGACACGCTGCTGTCCGTCGCCGTCCAGGTGTTCAACGAGCGTGGCTACGACGGCACCTCCATGGAGCACCTCTCCAAGGCGGCCGGCATCTCCAAGTCGTCGATCTACCACCACGTGGCCGGCAAGGAGGAGCTGCTGCGCCGGGCCGTGAGCCGGGCCCTGGACGGGCTCTTCGGGATCCTCGACGAGGAGCACGCGCGCGTGGGGCGTGCCGCCGACCGCCTGGAGTACGTCGTCCGGCGCATGGTCGAGGTGCTCATCGCCGAACTCCCCTACGTGACCCTGCTGCTGCGCGTGCGCGGCAACACCGACACCGAGCGGTGGGCCCTGGAACGGCGCCGCGACTTCGACCACCGTGTCGCCGACCTGCTCAAGGCCGCCGCCGCGGACGGGGACGTGCGCGCCGACATAGAGGTCCGGCTGGTGACCCGGCTGGTCTTCGGCATGATCAACTCGATCGTCGAGTGGTACCGGCCGGACGGCCGCGGCATGAATGAGCGCGAGGTGGCCGACGCTGTGGTGCAGGTGGCCTTCTCCGGCCTGCGCAAGGCTGCCTGACGCGGCCCTGCGCAAGGCTGCCTGACGCGGCCCTGCGCAAGGCTGCCTGACGCGGCCCCGCGCGAGGCCCTCACGCCCGGAGCGGGTCTCACCCCTGCGGCTCCAGGTCCTCCTCCTCGAACACCAGCAGCGTGCGCGAGCTGAGCACCTGCGGGATCGCCTGGAGCCGGGTCAGCACCAGCTCGCGCAGCGCCCGGTTGTCGGACACGTGCACCAGCAGCAGCACGTCGAAATCACCGCCCACCAGGGCGATGTGGGAGGCGCCGGGCAGTTGTCTGAGCTCCTCGCGCACCGTGCGCCAGGAGTTCTGCACGATCTTCAGCGTGATGTACGCGGACGTGCCCTGACCCGCCCGTTCGTGGTTGACGCGGGCGCCGAAGCCGCGGATCACGCCGTCCTCGACGAGGCGGTTGATGCGGGCGTAGGCGTTGGCGCGCGAGACGTGGACCCGCTCGGCGACCGACCGTATCGAGGCGCGCCCGTCCGCCTGGAGCATGCGCAGGATGTCCTGATCTATGGCGTCCAGAGGTCGCGGCGGCGGCAGCACACCGCCGTCGTCCTGTCGCGCGGCCATTTGTTCAGATGCCACCTGCGCCGACCTCCCTACCATGGACGTACTGCGTCCATCTCAGGCTGTGGAGAACCGTTTGTCCACAGCCTGAGGCCACCCATAGCCAAATTGTGCCGTCGACCGAACAATCGGTAGGTGAGGCGGGTCACAGCCGACGCGCCTCTTCGAGCCGCTCCCACGAGGAGGTGCCGTCATGACGGTCATGGAGCAGCGGGGCGCGTACAAGCCCACCCCGCCGCCCGCCTGGCAGCCCCGGACGGATCCCGCGCCGTTGCTGCCCGACGCCGAGCCGTACCGCGTCCTCGGCACCGAGGCGGCCGCGAAGGCCGACCCCGAGCTGCTGAGGACGCTGTACGCGCAGCTGGTGAAGGGCCGCCGCTACAACGCGCAGGCCACCGCCCTCACCAAGCAGGGCCGTCTCGCGGTCTACCCCTCCACCACCGGCCAGGAGGCCTGCGAGGTCGCCGCCGCGATGGTGCTGAAGGAGCAGGACTGGCTCTTCCCCAGCTACCGCGACACCCTCGCCGTGGTCGCCCGGGGCGTGGATCCGGTCGAGGCGCTCACGCTGCTGCGCGGCGACTGGCACACCGGCTACGACCCCTACGAGCACCGGGTCGCCCCCCTGTGCACCCCCCTCGCCACCCAGCTGCCGCACGCCGTGGGCCTCGCGCACGCCGCCCGCCTCAAGGGCGACGACGTGGTCGCGCTGGCCATGGTCGGCGACGGCGGCACCAGCGAGGGCGACTTCCACGAGGCGCTGAACTTCGCCGCCGTCTGGCAGGCCCCGGTCGTCTTCTTCGTGCAGAACAACGGCTTCGCGATCTCCGTCCCGCTCGCCAAGCAGACCGCGGCCCCGTCGCTGGCCCACAAGGCCGTCGGCTACGGCATGCCCGGCCGCCTGGTCGACGGCAACGACGCCGCCGCCGTGCACGAGGTGCTCTCGGACGCCGTGCGCCACGCCCGCGCGGGCGGCGGGCCCACCCTCGTCGAGGCGATCACCTACCGCGTCGACGCCCACACCAACGCCGACGACGCCACCCGCTACCGCGGCGACGCCGAGGTCGAGACCTGGCGCGAACACGACCCGATCCAGTTGCTGGAGCGCGAGCTGACCGGGCGCGGCCTGCTCGACGAAGCCGGCATCGAGGCCGCCCGCCAGGACGCCGAGACCATGGCCGCCGCCCTGCGCGAGCACATGAACCAGGACCCGTCCCTGGACCCCATGGACCTCTTCACCCACGTCTACGCCGAGCCCACCCCGCACCTGCGCGAGCAGCAGGACCAGCTGCGGGCCGAGCTGGAGGCCGAGGCCGACACCGAGCCGGAAGGCGGCACGCACCGATGACCACCGTCGCCGTCAAGCCGGCCACCATGGCGCAGGCCCTCACGCGCGCGCTGCGCGACGCCATGGCCGCCGACCCCGCCGTGCACGTCATGGGCGAGGACGTCGGCACCCTCGGCGGCGTCTTCCGCGTCACCGACGGACTCGCCAAGGAGTTCGGCGAGGACCGCTGCACGGACACCCCGCTCGCCGAGGCGGGCATCCTCGGCACCGCTGTCGGCATGGCCATGTACGGCCTGCGGCCGGTCGTGGAGATGCAGTTCGACGCGTTCGCCTACCCGGCGTTCGAGCAGCTCATCTCGCACGTGGCCCGCACGCGCAACCGCACCCGCGGCAAGATGCCCCTGCCGATCACCATCCGCGTCCCCTACGGCGGCGGCATCGGTGGCGTCGAGCACCACAGCGACTCCTCCGAGGCGTACTACATGGCGACTCCGGGGCTCCATGTCGTCACGCCCGCCACCGTCGCCGACGCCTACGGGTTGCTGCGCGCCGCCATCGCCTCCGACGACCCGGTCGTCGTCCTGGAGCCGAAGCGGCTGTACTGGTCGAAGGATTCCTGGAACCCCGAGGAGCCGGCGCCCGTCGAACCGATCGGCCGCGCGGTGGTGCGGCGCCCGGGCCGGAGCGCCACGCTCATCACGTACGGGCCGTCCGTACCCGTCTGCATGGAGGCGGCCGAGGCGGCCCGGGCCGAGGGCTGGGACCTCGAAGTCGTCGATCTGCGCTCCCTGGTGCCGTTCGACGACGAGACGGTGTGCGCCTCGGTACGGCGGACGGGCCGTGCGGTCGTCGTCCACGAGTCGGGTTCCTTCGGGGGCCCGGGCGGGGAGATCGCGGCCCGGGTCACGGAGCGCTGCTTCCACCACCTGGAGGCGCCGGTGCTGCGCGTGGCCGGGTTCGACATCCCGTACCCGCCGCCGATGCTGGAGCGCCACCACCTGCCCGGTGTGGACCGGATCCTGGACGCCGTGGGGCGTCTGCAATGGGAGGCCGAGAGCTGATGGCACAGGTGCTGGAGTTCAAGCTGCCCGACCTCGGGGAGGGGCTCACCGAGGCGGAGATCGTGCGCTGGCTGGTCGAGGTCGGCGACGTGGTCGCCATCGACCAGCCGGTCGTCGAGGTCGAGACGGCCAAGGCGATGGTCGAGGTGCCGTGCCCCTACGGCGGTGTCGTCACGGCCCGCTTCGGCGAGGAGGGCACCGAACTGCCCGTCGGGGCACCGCTGATCACGGTCGCCGTGGGGGAGAAGCCCGCCGACGGCAACGCCTCCGAGGGCTCGGGCAACGTCCTGGTCGGGTACGGCACCTCCGAGGCGCCCGCGCGGCGCCGCCGGGTCCGGCAGGAGCGGCCGGCGTCCGGCGCGTCCGCGACGGCCGGGCAGTCCGGTGCCGGAACGGCGAACGGACGGGCAGAAACCGGCGCTGCCCCTGTGAACGCGCAGGCCGCGGGCGCCCCGGCGACGGTGAACGGGCGAGCGGGCGGCCTCGCGACGGAGGACGGACCCGTCCCCGTGATCTCGCCCCTGGTGCGCAGGCTGGCCCGGCAGAACGGCCTTGACCTGCGGGAGCTGACCGGATCCGGCCCCGACGGGCTGATCCTGCGGGCGGACGTGGAGTACGCCCTGCGCGCCGCCGGCCGGGGGGCCACGACGGCTCCGGCGGCCGAGCCGCACCCGCCCGTGCCGCAGGCGCCGAGCCCGGCGCTCGTGCCGGCGTCCTCGGCGACAGCGGCCCCCGCCGGGATCCGCACCCCGCTCAAGGGCATCCGGGGCGCCGTCGCCGACAAGCTGGCGCGCAGCCGCCGCGAGATCCCGGACGCCACCTGCTGGGTGGACGCCGACGCCACGGAGCTGATGCGGGCGCGCGCTGCCATGAACGCGGCCGGCGGTCCGAAGATCTCCCTCCTCGCCCTGCTGGCCCGGATCTGCACCGCGGCCCTCGCCCGCTTCCCCGAGCTCAACTCCACGGTGGACGCCGAGGCCAGGGAGATCGTCCGGTTCGGCCAGGTGCACCTGGGCTTCGCGGCGCAGACCGACCGGGGCCTGGTCGTCCCGGTCGTACGGGACGCGCACGCGCGCGACGCCGAGGCGCTGACCGCCGAGTTCGCCCGGCTGACCGAGGCGGGCCGGACGGGGACGCTGACGCCGGGCGACCTCACTGGCGGGACGTTCACGCTGAACAACTACGGCGTCTTCGGCGTCGACGGCTCCACCCCGATCATCAACCACCCCGAAGCCGCCATGCTCGGCGTCGGCCGCATCGTCCCCAAGCCGTGGGTGCACGAGGGTGAGCTGGCGGTGCGGCAGGTCGTCCAGCTCTCGCTCACCTTCGACCACCGGGTGTGCGACGGCGGTGTGGCGGGCGGATTCCTGCGGTACGTCGCGGACTGCGTGGAACAGCCGGCGGTACTGCTACGGACGCTGTGATTCCTGTTCCTCGTCCGAGCCGGCATTCGTGATCGCGTCGCTTCCCCCGCGTTCCGTGTGATCGCGGGGGCACGCATACTCGGGGGGTGACCGCGTACCAGCACCCCGGCGAACCAGGCGTCGCGACCGGCCCCGCGCACGGGGCGGACCCCGCCCGGTACGACGCCGTCGTGCTCGCCGGCGGTGCCGCCCGGCGCCTGGGCGGTGCGGACAAACCCGGCGTGCGGGTGGGCGGGCGGCCCCTGCTCGACCGGGT
>NZ_WWIC01000305.1:0-44786 GCF_009872555.1 Streptomyces sp. SID5643 | reverse complement strand
GGCCCCGGCCTGCTCCCGGCGGCCGGGGCACTGGCCCGCACCGGGCGCCCTGAGCCTGCCGCTGGCCGTGGGGCCCGGCGGGCCCGGCGACCGTCGGTGACTTCCTCGCCCACCGCACCGGAGCACTGCTCGGCGACCGCCTGCGATCGGGCAGCCCGGCCGCCGCGTCCCGGCCGCCGCATCCCGGCCACCGCCTGGCGGCAGGCCGTGGCCCGCATGGACCGCCACGGCGGCCGGGCCGTGCTCCTGAACCGCTTCCTCCCGGTCGTCCGCACGCCCACCCCGCACCCCGCAGGTGCGACCCGTCCGCCGGGTCCGACCGGTCGGTATGGACAGGTGGGCCGCCCGCGGGTAGAGATGAGCCCATGCGCATCGCCGTGACGATCTTCCTCACCGACGAGACGATCACTCCCACCCGGCTGGCCCGGGAGCTGGAGAACCGCGGATTCGCCGGGTTGTACCTGCCCGAGCACACCCACATCCCCGTGGAGCGGACCACGCCATACCCGGCGGGCGGTGAGCTGCCGCCCGAGTACGGCCGCACCCTCGACCCCTTCGTGGCCCTCGGCCAGGCCGCCGCCGTCACCGAACGGCTCGGGCTCGGCACGGGCATCACACTCGTCGCCCAGCACGACCCGATCGACCTGGCCAAGCAGGTCGCGACCCTCGACCACCTCTCCGGTGGCCGGTTCACGCTCGGGCTCGGCTTCGGCTGGAACGTCGAGGAGGCCGCCGACCACGGCGTGCGGTGGAGCACCCGGCGCGAGCTGGTCCGGGACCGGATGGCGCTGATGCGCGCCCTGTGGTCGCAGGAGCCGGTCGCGTACGACGGAGAGTTCGGCGGTGTCCGGGCCAGTCACGCGTATCCGAAGCCCGTGCAGAAGCCGCGCGGCCCGGTCGTGGGCCCGCGCACGCTCGTCGGCGGGGCCGCCGGGCCCAAGCTGTTCTCCCACATCAGCGAGTACGCCGACGGCTGGCTGCCGATCGGCGGCCGGGGCCTCGGCGAGTCGCTGCCGGTCCTGCGCGCAGCCTGGGCCGACGCCGGCCGCGACCCCCGGGCCCTCCAGGTCGTCCCCTACGCCGTCCACCCGACCCCGGGCAAGCTCGCCCACTACGCCGACCTCGGCATCGAGGAAGTCGTGGCGCAGCTGCCTCCGGCGGGGGAGGCGGAGGTGCTGAAGGCGCTGGACGGCCTCGCCGCCCACCTCTGACAACTCCCTTGCCCGGCAGCCCGGTTGGCTCTCTCTACTAAACTACCGTTCAGTTCACCACGGGGGGAGAGAGCGTCATGCGGCTTGCCTGGTTTTCCTGGCTCCTGCGTCACTTCACCGAGTACGGCTACAGCCAGGGACTGTTGCGTGCCGCGATCGGCACCACGGCCGTGCTGGTGACCGCCGCGCTGGTCTGGTTCGCCCTGCACCGGAACAGACCGGCCGCCGTGGCCGCCGCCGGTGTCGTCTCGGCCCTGGGCATCGGCTGGCTGGCCTTCCACTGACGGGGCTGACCCGCGGCTGATCAGCGCACTCGTATGCTCGAAGGATGACGACTTCCGCGGCCTCCGGAACCGGACCTACCGACAACTCCATGCGTCGCGCCCTGAAACGGGCCAGGGACGGTGTCTCGCTCGACGTCGCCGAGGCGGCGGTGCTGCTCCAGGCGCGGGGCGAGCAGCTGGAGGACCTGTCGGCCTCGGCCGCCCGGGTGCGGGACGCGGGCCTGGCGGCGGCCGGGCGGCCCGGCGTCATCACGTACTCCAAGTCCGTCTTCATCCCCCTGACGCGGCTGTGCCGGGACAAGTGCCACTACTGCACGTTCGTCACCGTCCCCGGCAAGCTGCGCCGGGACGGGCACGGGATGTTCATGTCGCCGGACGAGGTGCTGGACATCGCCCGCAAGGGCGCCGCCCTCGGCTGCAAGGAAGCCCTCATCACCCTCGGCGACAAGCCCGAGGACCGCTGGCCGGAGGCGCGCGAGTGGCTCGACGCGCACGGTTACGACGACACCCTCGCCTATGTGCGGGCCATCTCCATCCGGATCCTGGAGGAGACGGGCCTGCTCCCGCACCTCAACCCGGGCGTCATGAGCTGGACGGACTTCCAGCGCCTCAAGCCCGTCGCGCCCAGCATGGGCATGATGCTGGAGACCACCGCGACCCGCCTCTGGTCGGAGCCGGGCGGCCCCCACCACGGCTCGCCCGACAAGGAACCGGCCGTGCGTCTGCGGGTGCTGGAGGACGCCGGGCGGTCCTCCGTGCCCTTCACCTCGGGCGTCCTCATAGGCATCGGCGAGACCCACGAGGAGCGCGCCGAGTCGCTGTTCGCGCTGCGGAAGGTGTCGCGGGCCTACCACGGTGTCCAGGAGCTGATCATCCAGAACTTCCGCGCCAAGCCGGACACCGCGATGCGCGGCATGCCCGACGCGGAACTCGACGAACTGGTCGCCACGGTCGCCGTCGCCCGGCTCCTCATGGGCCCGAGCGGAAACATCCAGGCCCCGCCCAACCTCGTCGACGACGAGTACGAGCGGCTGATCGGCGCCGGCATCGACGACTGGGGCGGGGTCTCCCCGCTCACCATCGACCACGTCAACCCCGAGCGCCCCTGGCCGCAGATCGAGCAGCTCGCCGAGAAGTCCCGGGCCGCCGGGTTCGAGCTGCGTGAACGGCTGTGTGTCTACCCGGAGTTCGTGAAGCGCGGCGAGCCCTGGCTGGACCCGCGGCTGCGCCCGCACGTGGCAGCGCTGGCCGATCCGGAGACCGGCCTGGCCCGCCCCGACGCCCTCCCGCAGGGCCTGCCCTGGCAGGAGCCGGAGGAGGTCTTCACCGCGTCGGGCCGCACCGACCTGCACACCTCCATCGACACGGACGGCCGCAGCTCCGACCGCCGGGACGACTTCGACGAGGTGTACGGCGACTGGGGCGCCCTGCGTGAGGCCGCCGCCCCGGGCATGGCCCCCGAGCGCATCGACACCGACGTGCGCGAGGCCCTGCGCACGGCCGCCGACGACCCGACGAAGCTCACCGACGACGAGGCGCTGGCCCTGCTGCACGCGGACGGCCCGGCACTGGACGCGCTCGCCCGGGTCGCCGACGACGTACGGAAGTCGGCCGTCGGCGACGACGTCACCTACATCGTCACGCGGAACATCAACTTCACCAACGTCTGCTACACGGGCTGCCGCTTCTGCGCCTTCGCCCAGCGCCGCACGGACGCCGACGCCTACACCCTCTCCCTGGACCAGGTCGCCGACCGGGCCCAGCAGGCCTGGGACGTGGGCGCGGTGGAGGTCTGCATGCAGGGCGGCATCCATCCGGACCTGCCCGGCACGGCGTACTTCGACATCGCGCGGGCCGTGAAGGAACGCGTCCCGGGCATGCACGTGCACGCCTTCTCGCCGATGGAGGTCGTCAACGGCGCGACCCGCACGGGCCTGTCGGTCCGCGAATGGCTGGCCGCCGCCAAGGAGGCGGGCCTGGACACCATCCCCGGGACGGCCGCCGAGATCCTCGACGACGAGGTCCGCTGGATCCTCACCAAGGGCAAACTGCCCGCGGCCGACTGGATCGACGTCGTGACGACGGCCCACGAGCTGGGCATCCGCTCCTCCTCGACGATGATGTACGGCCATGTCGACCAGCCCCGGCACTGGCTCGGGCACCTGCGCACCCTCGCGGGCATCCAGCAGCGCACGGGCGGCTTCACCGAGTTCGTGACGCTGCCGTTCGTGCACACCAACGCGCCGGTGTACCTGGCGGGGATCGCCCGCCCGGGCCCGACCATGCGGGACAACCGGGCGGTCACGGCCATGGCCCGGCTGCTGCTGCACCCGTACATCCCCAACATCCAGACCAGCTGGGTGAAGCTGGGCACGGAGGGCGCGGCCGAGATGCTCCGCTCGGGCGCGAACGACCTGGGCGGGACCCTCATGGAGGAGACCATCTCCCGCATGGCGGGCTCGTCGTACGGGTCGTACAAGTCGGTGAAGGACCTCATCGCGGTGGCGGACGCCGCGGGCCGTCCGGCCCGGGCCCGCACCACCCTGTACGGGGACGTCCCCGAGGAGCGGCAGCGGGCGGCGGCCGCGTCGGACGGGCATCTGCCCCAGCTGCTGCCGGTGCTGGACTGACGCGCTACTGGCCCCCGGCGTCCGCCGGCTGGTGCACCGGCAGGGTGCGGCCGGCCGTTGCGCCGGGGGCCGCAGGGGGCGGTGCGGTCCTGCCGCGGCCCGGCCAGAGCAGCAGCAGGCCGAGGGTGCAGGCGAGTGCGGGCCAGTAGACGTACCGGAAATCGGTCGCGGGCATGATCGGCAGATAGCCGAGGATGTAGGCCGCCGAGCTGATGCCCAGCGCCCGCACCGGCATGGCGA
Organism: Streptomyces sp. SID5643; assembly: GCF_009872555.1. Taxonomy (NCBI): domain Bacteria; kingdom Bacillati; phylum Actinomycetota; class Actinomycetes; order Kitasatosporales; family Streptomycetaceae; genus Streptomyces; species Streptomyces sp. SID5643. The sequence continues at coordinate 40,421 of NZ_WWIC01000305.1, read as the reverse complement.
ACAGGCCCCGGCCGGGGCGGATCGCCAGCACCAGCGCGACCGTGAGCCAGAACCAGCCGCGGAACAGCCAGGGCAGGTCCTCGATCATGCCCTTGACGTACGTGCCGAGCGCGTCCTCCAGCCGGGGGTGCGCCACTTCGATGCCCAGGTCGTTGCGGGTGATCCCCGCCTTGTACGCGTAGTCGGTCTCGAACAGCAGGGTGGTGAAGAGCAGCAGGCGGTACTGGAGATAGCCCGGCACGTGCCCGCCCATCTCGCGCAGCCACAGCGACGTGATCGCGCCGGAGTCCCCGCGCAGCCCGTCGGCCGGGCGCTGGTAGCAGGCCCAGTAGGCGTCCGAGAGGGCGCCGACCCGCTCGCACTCCCGTGCGGAGGCCACGAGTCGGTCGCGCAGGGCGGGCGGCACGTCCGCCGACCGCAGTTCCTCGACACTCAGCACGTGCACGAGGTCGTCGAGCATGATCTGGGCGCCCTGCTTGGTCTGGAGCGGCGCGGCGAACAGGGAGATGGCCGCGGCGGGCACGGCGAGCCCGGCCACGAGGGCCGCCGTGCACGCCACCCACGTACGGCGTCCCGGCCTGCCCCACAGGGCGAGGACCAGCATGACGAAGACGGGGACCGCGGCGACGACGGCGTTCTTGCGCACCAGGATCGCGTAGGCGAGGAACAGCACGCCCAGCCAGAGCAGGACCCAGCGGACGGCGGGGCGGAGGTCGCGGTCCCGCAGCAGCAGGCCGGTGAAGGCGACCGCGCACGCGGCCAGCAGCGCGAACGCCGCGTGCACGTCCTTCCACACCACCCCGGCGAAGTTCAGCACGAAGGGTGCGAGCCCCACGCCGAGCACGGCGAGTGACCCGCCACGGCTCCGGGTCAGCTCCCACACGCACCGGGCCAGCACCCACAGCGCGCCCCAGAGGACGGCGGACTGGAGGACGAGCATCGACGTGACCGACCCGGTCATGGCGATGAGGGCCCGCCACACCAGGCTCAGCACCGGTGGATGCCAGTCGGTCAGGGGCGCCTTGCCCTGGGCCTGCCGGAGCTGGTCGAGACTGTCGGGACTCAGGAACCCGGGGGCGAAGACGAGGACCGTGGCCAGGCAGCAGAGCGCGGCGACGGCGGCCAGACCCCAGACCCAGCGCTGCGTACGCGCCACCAGTGGCTTTTGTCCCATATGCCGGATGTTAGCGGCTCAGGATGCGACGAAGACGTAGCGCCGGTAGGCGTAGAAGCGGAAGAGGGTCGCGAGGATCCAGCCGAGGATGCGGGCGGTGTTGTCGCTGAGCGCCGAGTCCAGCCCGAGCAGATGCCGGGAGGCGAAGACCGTGCCCGCGGTGATGGCGAGCCCGACCCCGTTCGCCACGAGGAACAGTGCGAGTTCCTGGGTCACCTTGTCGCGGTGCCGGCCGCGGTAGGTCCAGTAGCGGTTCCCCACCCAGCTGAAGAGCGCGGCGGCGGCCGTCGCGATGACGGACGCCTGCACGGGAGCCGTCCGCATCACCCCGCCCTCCGCGTCGCCGGGCAGGCCGAAGACCAGCAGGTTGTAGCCGCCGTTGTCGATGACGAAGGCCAGGGCCCCGACGACACCGAACCTGGCGGCCTCACGCCAGATGCCCTTGATGGCGTCACGCGCACGCAGCGTCACAGAGTCGAGGACCGGCACACGGTGAGCGTAACGACCGGGCGTGCCCCATCCGGTCAGGCGCGCTCATATCGCACTATGTCCGACTGTATGAGGTGCTGATGTATGAGGTGCTGACGGTATGCCGAACCGGTCGAGTGAGGAGTGGTCGTGGAACCGACGATCGCGTGTGTCGTGCCGTGCCACAACGAGGAGGCGGCCGTCGGCAAGGTGGTGCGCGACCTGCGCGCGGCCCTCCCCGAGGCCGTCGTCTACGTGTACGACAACGCCTCCACCGACCGCACCGTGGAGGTCGCCCGGGAGGCCGGCGCCATCGTCCGGCAGGAGAACCGCAAGGGCAAGGGCAACGTCATCCGGCGCGCCTTCGCCGACGTCGACGCCGATGCGCTGCTCATCATCGACGGCGACGACACCTACGACGCCTCCCGCGCCCGCGACCTGGTGGACCTGCTCTTCGAGGGGCCGTACGACCAGGTCGTCGGCGCCCGCCGGGTGACGGCCGACGGGGCCTACCGGGCCGGGCACGCGGTCGGCAACAAACTGCTCACCGGGGCGGTGCGCTCCCTGTTCGGCAACGACGTGACCGACATGCTCAGCGGCTACCGGGTCTTCTCGCGGCGCTTCGTGAAGTCCTTCCCGGCGCTCGCCCGCGAGTTCGAGACCGAGACCGAGATGACCATCCACGCGCTGCACCTGCGGCTGCCCACCGCGGAGGTCCTGACGGACTACCGGGTCCGGCCCGCCGGCGGCGAGAGCAAGCTGCGCACCTACCGGGACGGCTGGCGCATCCTGCGGGTCATCCTCGACCTGGCCCGGCGCGAGCGCCCCTCGCTGGTCCACACCGTCCTCGCGGGCGTCCTCGCCCTGGTCTCCCTCATCCTCGGCATCCCCGTCATCGCCGACTTCGTCGAGACGGGCACCGTGCCCCGGGTCCCCACGGCGATCCTCGCCGCCGCGATCATGACCATCGCGGCGCTCGTGCTGCTCGTGGGCTACATCCTCGAATCGCTCATGCACATGCGCCAGGAACAGACCCGGCTGGTGCACCTCTCCTACCCGGCCCCGGTGCGCACCCCGCGCTACGCCGCCCGCGGCGCCGGCACGGGCCCGGTCCCGGTCCGCAAGGCCGCCCGGGACACCCCCTGAGGGAGCCGGGGGACCACGGGTGCGCAGTACGATGATCGGAACCCCGTTTCGAAGCGGGGTCCCGTGACTGAGGAGATGCGTGCCGGTGCCTGCCCGACTTCCTTCGTGGGCCTGGGTGACCGGGCTGACCGTGGGAGCCATAGCCGCGGTGACGGTCCTGGGCGTACAGGCGGCGGACCGGGGCTCGCACCCCACCGCCGCCTCGGCCAAGCCGAGCAGTACGGCCTCGGCGCAGCCCACCCCCACGGCGTCGGCCCCGGCGCGGGTGCCCGACGGCTCCGGCACCGGCCGGCGCGTCGTCTACTCCCTCGGTGAGAAGCGGGTGTGGCTGGTCGACGCGAGCGAGGCGACCCGCCGCACGTTCACCGTCTGGCCGGGCTCGGTCAGCCCCGACCCGGGCACCTACACCGTGTCGTCGCGCAACGCGGGCACGACCGGCTCGGACGGCGTCCAGATCGAGCACATCCTGTACTTCGCCGCGAAGGACGGGGTGTCCGTCGCCTTCTCGAACGCGGTCGACGGGGCCTCACCGCCGCCCGCCGCCTCCGGCACCAAGACGGGCGGAGTCAGGATGCGGAAGGCGGACGGCACGGCACTGTGGGCGTTCGGCACGGTCGGCACGACCGTGACCGTGGTCAAGTGACGTGCACCTCGGGCTGAGGTCCGGGGAATCCGGCCTTCTCGCTTGTTGCTCCGCCTCCCCCGAGCTCTCGACTGCGGCGCTGTCCGGGCTCGTCGGCATGGGCGGTTGTCAGTCGACGGAGGCCATGAAGTCCAGCATCCTGCGGTTGATCTCCTCCGCGTGGTCGATCTGCGGCCCGTGGCCCGTGCCGGAGATGATCTCGGCCCGGGCACCGGGAACCAGGCGCGGCACGCGCTCGACCTGCCGCTGCGGGTGCACGAGAAGGCTCCGCTTGCCGAGCACCAGACAGAGCGGCGTCCGGATGGTCGACAGCTCCTCCTCGGACAGGGGCAGCGGCGCCGGGCGACGTATGCGGTAGGCGCGGACCGCCGTTCGGATCATCGCGCGCAGTTCCGGCACGACGAGGACCGGCTGTTCGAGCCAGGCGGCCAGTCGCGGGCGGAGCGCCTTGGGCGCGAAGGTCGCGAAGAGGCTGGCGAAGATCCAGACGAAGAAGCGCAGCCCTACTTTCTCCAGGCCGCCGGGGTCGAGCAGGGTGACCGAGGCGAGGCGGCCGGGCCCGCGGTGCGCCTGGTTCAGGGCCAGCCAGCCACCGTAGGAGGAGCCGACGAGGTGGACGCGGTCGAGTCCGAGCCCGGCGAGCGTCTCGTCCAGCCACTGCGCAGCCCGTTCGGGCTGGTGGATGGGTTCGCGCTGGACGCTGCGGCCGGGATCGCCCGGGGTGTCGATCGCGTAGACCGGGCGGTCCGCGCTGAGGGCGGGGGTGTTCGGGTACCACATGGCGGAGCAGGAGCCCGCTCCGTGCACCAGGACGACGGGGGTGCGGGATCGGGCAGCCTGGTGCGCGGGGCCGTAGCGGTAGACGTGCGTGGTGCCGAAGGACGTCTCCACGTCCTCTTCCGAGAGCGGGGATGCCCCCAGCGCGTAGACCGCATCGCAGGCCGTGAAATAGCGCTTCCGCCAGGCATCGCTCACATAACGGCCGACATCGGCCCGGGTGCGGGCGGCGGTCTCAGGCATGGACACCTCCGGTGGGCGGTTTTGTGATACGAACGTACCACGACGTTGGTACAGCTGTATCATCAAAGGGCACCATGAGGGCCGTAGCGGGAACGACGAGCGGAGAGCCGGCCGATGCCCAAGCGCGTGGACCACGCAGAACGGCGCACCGAGATCGCCGAGGCCCTCGTCCGGGTCGCCGGCCGACGCGGGCTGCATGCCGTCGGGATGCGCGAGGTGGCAGCGGAGGCGGGCGTGTCGCTGCGGCTGGTGCAGTACTACTTCCAGACCAAGGAGAAATTGCTGCTCTTCGGGCTCGAGCTGCTGGCGGAGAGATTCGGGGAACGGGTCTCCGCCCGGGTACGGGCCGCCGGGGACGGCCCAGGTCCGCGTGCAATGGTCGAGGCGCTGCTGATGGCGGCGCTGCCGACGGACGACGAGAGCCGCACCTTCCACCACCTCTACACGTCCTACGCAGTTCTGGCCGTGAACGACCCGGCGCTCGCAGCCCAGCCCTTCATCAAGAACCCCGACGCCGCAGAGGACGCCCTGACCGAACTCCTCCGGCAGGCGCAGGAAGCGGCACTGCTCGAACCCGGTGTGGACGCACGGCTGGAGGCAGCCGGCTTGCTTGCCATGTCCGCGGGACTCGGCACCGGCGTCCTCGTCGGTCAGCGCAGCCCGGAGTCCGCGACCACAGTCCTGAGCCACCACCTGAACCGAATCTTCCGCACCGGTGAGGCGGTCTCGGCATGAATGACCGGAGCCCGGAAGCCGTGGAGCTGAAGACCGCCCGGCTGTTGCTGAGACGCCCCACCACAGCCGATGTCGACGCGATCTTCGCCGTCCACCGTGATCCGCAGACCTGCATCCACAACCCGTCCGATGCGCTCGCCCGGCCCGAGGAAGCGGAGGCGCTCTACCGGCGGTGGGACGACCAGTGGCAGCGGCACGGGTACGGGTACTGGGTTGTACGGCGCCAGGGCTCCGCGCAGCAGCTCGGATTCTGCGGAATCAAACCCATGGAACTGCACGGGGCCCCGGTCCTGAACCTCTTCTACCGGTTCGCCACTTCAGCCTGGGGCCAAGGTTTCGCCGGTGAAGCCGCAGGCGCGGTCGCCACCTGGGCATCCCGTCACCTGCCCGACCTCCCGCTGATCGCCCGCGTCCGACCTGCCAACGTCGCTTCCCAGCGCGTGGCGACACGTGCCGGGCTCAGCCGCGCACAGCATCTCGACACCGAGGGATATGACGGCTTCGACTGGATCTACCTGGCTCAGCACGCGAACGGGGCCGGCGCTCACGAGGCGGGCGGTTGAGTCCGCGGGGCCGGCAGCTGGTTGACGATCAGCACGACACCGCTGAACAGGAAGACGCGGGTCGCGGCGTCCAGCCCGTTCCAGTCCTCCGACTGCCACATCGAGAACCACTCGCCGCCGATGCCGATGAACCCGGCCCCGAACAGCAGCATCACCATCAGCAGCCCGTACGTGGACATGCGCCGGGCGCGCAGGTCATCGCGTCCGGCCCACAGCCAGCTCCCGTATATGAGGACCAGTGCGGCGACGGTCTCCCAGACGATGATCGCGACGTAGGCGGCGTCCTGGAGCCCCCGGCTCGTGATGGCCCGCCACATCAGGTCCTCGTCCTTGAACGTGGTGTCCATGGCCAGCACGTGCCGGACGAACTGCTGGTTGGTCCCGAAGTCGGTGATGTTCCCGAAGGCGACGAGCGCCATGTAGAGGGCGATGGTCGCGGTGAGCAGGGTGGCGGCTAGCGACAGTGTGCCGCGCGGCGTGGAGGGTGTGGAGGTGGCCATGCCGATCATTCTCCCCAGCGGCCGGGGCGGACGCGACAGAATGAGACCGAAGCCGACCGTGCGAGACGAGGGGACTTCCCGATGGCCCAGGCGCGACCGTCGATGCAGGAGCTGATCCGGCAGCGCACCCGGGCCGGATTCGTCGGCCGGGGCGCCGAACGGGCCCTGTTCCGGGCGAACTTCGACACCGGCCCGCACGACGAACGCCACCGCTTCCGCATCCACGTGCAGGGCAACGCCGGCGTCGGGAAGACCTTCCTGCTGCGGGAGTTCGAGCAGATCGCCCGCGAGCAGGGCGCGTTGACGGCGTACGTCGACGACAGTGCGGGCAGCGTGCCGGAAATGATGGCGGAGATCAGTCGCCAGTTCGCCGCCCAGGGGCGGCGGTTGAAGGAACTGGACCGGCTGCTCGCCGCCCACCGCGAACGCCGGCAGGAAGCGGAGCTGGCTGCGCTGACGGCGCTGGACACGGAGTCGGAGGCCACCGGACCGTCGGCCGGCGGGCGCGTGGCTGCACGGGCCGGGATGGTGGCCGCAGGGATGGTGCCGGTGGTCGGCCCGCTGGCGGGGATGCTGGACGAGGACCAACTCGCGCGCGCGGCGGACCGACTGCGCGCCGGACTGGCCGCTCGCTTCCGCAGCCACGAGGACCTGCAACTGGTCCTCGCCCCCGAACAGGTGCTCACACCGGTGCTCCTGCACGAGCTGATGGAAGCCCCGGCCCCCTGGATCACCCTCCTCCTGGACACGTACGAGCGTACGGGCGCGTACCTGGACGCCTGGCTGCACGAGACGATGACGACCGACCGCCACGGCGCCGTGCCCGCCACGACGGTGGTGGTCACGGCGGGCCAGACACCCCTGGAGCGGTCCCGCTGGGGCGGCTTGGCGGACTTCGTGACCGTCATGCCCCTGGCGCCGTTCACGGAGCCGGAGGCACGCGGCTTGCTGGCCGCCAGGGGCGTGACCGCCGAACCGGTCGTGTCCGAGGTCCTGCGCCTGAGCGGTGGCCTCCCCGTCCTCGTCTCCACCCTCGCCGAGTCCCGCCCCACCGACCCCGGCGACGTGGGCGACCCGAGCGCGACGGCGGTGGAGCGTTTCCTGAAGTGGGAGCGCGACCCGGTGCGCCGAGCCGCCGCGCTCTCCTGTGCCCTCCCGAGGTGGCTGGACGGGGACGTGTTCCGGGTGGCGGCCGACTGCCCGGACGAGGAGGCGGACACGGTCTGCGACTGGCTGCGGTCGCTGCCGTTCGTAGCCGACCGGGACGGCGAACGGTGGCGCTACCACGACGTCGTACGGGCGCCGATGCTGCGGGCGGAGCGGCGCCGCTCCCCGCGCGGCTGGGCGGCGCGGCACCGGGGGCTGGCGCAGGTGTTCGGGAGCTGGCGGGAGGAGGCCGAACAGGCCGTTGCCGATCCCTGGACGGACGGGACCTGGCGGGACCTGCGCCTGGCCGAGACGTACCACCTGCTCTGCACGGGCGACAGGGAGGCGGTCCCGGCCGCGCTGCGGGACTGCGTACGGGCATGCGCCGTCGACGAGGTGACGGCCCGGCACTGGGCACAGGCCCTGACGGACGCCGGCCGCGACGCGGAGGCCGAGGACGCGGCCGGCTGGGGCGGCGACCTCACAGCGGCCCTCGCCGGCGGCGGCGTCACGGCGGCCCTGGCCCTGCTCCTGCGGCGGGCGGGCTTCGACTCCGGGACCCGTGCCCTGGCCCATGCGGCCCGCGGCAGCGCCCTGCGGCACGGCGGCGCGCACGAGGAGGCGCTCGCCGAGTACGACAGGGCGCTGGCGCTGGACCCCGGTCTCGCCCCCGCGTACCGCAGCCGCGCCATGACCAAGGCCGAACTGGGCGACTACGAGGGTGCGTTGGCGGACCTCGACGAGGCGTTGTCACTGCACCCCGAGGATGCGCGCGGCCGCGCGATCCGCGGCGACTACCTGCGCATCGAGGACCGCTACGACGAGGCTCTGCGGGACCTCGACGAAGCGATCCGGCTCGACCCAGGGACGCACACCGCCTGGGCGTCACGCGGAGCGATCCGTTTCAACAGAGGCGATCCCGAGGCGGCGCTGGCCGACCTGACCCAGGCCCTGGAACTCGAACCGGACTATCCGTGGGCGCTCACCCGCAGGGCCCGGGTGTGGCGGGTGCTGGGCCACCCCGATCGCCAGCTGGCCGACCTCGACCACGCGGTTTCGCTGAACCCGCACTGGCCCTGGAGCCGCTGCGAACGGGGCGACGCCCTCCGGATCGCGGGCCGCGACGAGGAGGCGGTGGCCGACCTGGACATCGCGATCGCTCTGGACCCCGCCTACGTGTCGGCGTACGCGAGCCGGGGGGAGTCCCTGGCCCGGCTGGGCCGCCACGCGGAAGCACTGGCCGACCTGAACCGGGCCGTGGACATGCGTCCCGGGTACGTCTGGGCACTGTGCCGCCGGGCCGTGCTGCACGCCGTCACGGGGCGGTGGGAAGAGGCCCGGGCGGATGTGGAGCGTGTACGCGAACTCAGTTCCGAGGCGCTGCACCGGCTTCCGGACACCGACCGCGCGGTACTGGCTCCGCTGCTCACCGGGTGAACGGCAGGCGCATGACCTCGGGCGCGTCCCGGGCGGGGACTTCCGGCTGGTGCTGCGGCTGCACGCCGACCGCACGCGGCGTGGCGTGTCGAGGTCACCGGCGCCCGGGGTGACCGGATCCCGCGGCTCCCGGAGCCGCCCGCGGACGACGCGTAGAGGGACCACGGAAAGGCTGCGCGTGCAACCCGCCCTGCACACGCGGGACTTGCCCGGGCGGGCGGTCTAGGGTGATCCGATGGACGTGGGGGCGGTCTTGATTGCCGTGGCCGGTGTGGCCGGGACGCTGGGGGGTGCCCTGCTCACCCAGCGCGGGGCCGAGAAGGCCAAGCGGCGCGAGCTGGAGATGGCGCAGGCCCTCCAGGAAGCGCGCGAGAGCCGTGAGCTGCGGCGCCGGTGCTACTCGGAGCTGCACCGCGACGCACGGCAGTTCAGCACGGCCCTCCGCCGGCACCTCTACGTCATGCGCGACCGTACGCCCGGCGACGAGGACGTCCAGGCGCTGGAATCCGCGAAGGGCGCGTACCGCGACCGCTGGTCCGAGGCGCTGATGATCGCGCCGGATGTCGTGATCGCCCCCGCGCAGGAGGTGAACCGGGCCCTGAACAAGGTCTACGGGCACGTCAAGCGCCTGGAGCAGGGAAACCCGCGGCCCGGTGAGGACCTGCACGCGGCGGCTGTGGCGCAGCACGGCATCTGGTCCCTCGTGGCGGACATGAGGGACGCGATGCGGCGTGACCTGGGGGTGACCGGGGAGGCCGGGGTGCGGTTGCGGTCCTCCTCCGAGGTCGCCGACGCCCTGCTCCACGACTTCGAGGAGCCGGACCGCGCCCCGTGACGGAGGACAGGGAGCGCTCAGCGCAGCCGGTCCACGTACGTGTCCGTCCCCGGCACCGTCGGGATGAACGGGGCCACCAACTCCACCCTGCCCAGCCCCGATTCCGCCACAGCCGCGTCGAGGCCGGTGAAGTGCGGCTCCCAGCACTCCCTCGGGTCGGTCCGGAGGAACCACAGGAGCGTCAGGCGGGTGTCGACGCCCTCGACCTGTTTCACGTACGTCATGCGGTCGCCGGGGAGGGGTGTGGGCCTGAAGACCGTCACCAGGGCGGCCGGGGAGCCCGCCAGGCGTTTGGGGAGGTGGCGGGTGCGCAGCCACTGGAGGAGCGGGGTGCGCTGTTCGCGGGTGTCCGCCTCGACGACTTGGAGGACCAGGCCCGCGTAGGGGTGGTCGAGGGCGTGGACGTCCCGGGGGCCGGCCGCCCCGTCGCGGTACACCGTCGCCTCGTGGTTCTGGAACGCCGTGAGGACGTGCGTGCGGTCGTGGTAGACGCGGGCGTCCCGGTTGAGGCGCTTGTTGACGGCGACCGTCCAGCGCATGTGGTCGTCGTAGCGGCCGGCGGTGATCCAGTACGTGGAGAGGTAGCAGCCGGCGGTGACGGGCTGGGCGATCGCCGACTTCTCCGGGTAGCGCAGCAGTTGCAGATCGCGGGTCGCCACCCAGCGGCGGCCCGCCTGCATCCAGGGCATGGCCATGGCGCCGGCGTAGTAGTGGTCGTCCTCGTACCAGCGGTTGTACGCGTACTCGTGGCCGGGATGCGGCTCGACCATGGTGATGAGGGCGTGCCCGGGGTGGGTGCCGTAGGGGCCGACGGCGGCCAGTTCGGCGTACAGCTCGCTGCGGGTGTCCTCGCTCATGCCCTTCCCCTTCGTCGATGGCTGACCCATACTCTGACGCTCCGTCAGATAGAGCGCCAGGGTTCCGGTCCGGGGAGGTCCTGCCATGTCACTGCTCGCGGGGAAGACGGTCGTCGTGTCGGGGGTCGGGGCCGGGCTCGGGCGGCAGGTCGCGGCGGCCGTCGTGCGGGACGGTGGGCGTGCCGTCCTCGGGGCCCGTACGGAGGCGAGCCTGGCGAAGACGGCCGCCGAGGTCGATCCCGGCGGTGCGTGTACGGCGTACCGGACCACGGACATCCGCGACGAGGCGCAGTGCGAGGCGCTGGCGGAGCTGGCGGGGGAGCGGTTCGGCGGGATCGACGCGGTCGTGCACGTGGCCGCGCTGGACGGCTACTTCGGCGGTCTGGAGGACGCCGACTTCGCGTCCTGGCGGTCGGTGCTGGACGTGAACCTGCTGGGCACGCTGCGGATGACCCGGGCCTGTCTGCCGTCGCTGAAGCAGGGCGGCGGTTCCGTGGTGTTCATCGGGACGCAGTCGGCGGTGGCGGCCCCGTCGCAGGTGCGGCAGGCGGCGTACGCGGCGTCGAAAGGAGCGCTGACGAGTGCGATGTACTCGCTCGCGCGGGAGCTGGGGCCCCACCGGATCCGGGTCAACACCGTGCTGCCCGGCTGGATGTGGGGGCCGCCGGTGCAGGCGTACGTGCAGTTCGCGGCGCAGTCGGAGGGGGTGCCGGAGGCGGCTGTCCTGGAGCGGCTGACCGAGCGGATGGCGCTGCCGGAGCTGGCCACGGACGCGGACGTGGCCGACGCGGTGGCGTTCCTGGCGTCGGACAGGGCGCGGGCGATCACTGGACAGTCGTTGCTGGTCAACGCGGGGGAGCTGATGCGTTGAGTTCATGTGTATGAATAGCAACCATCACACAGAACTTCTTTACCTCCCTTTGACCTGACGATCACTTGTCGTGTTCACGCAGCAGCGCCCACGATGAGCGCCGGGCTGATCCCTGGGAGGGCGCACATGAACGGTCTCGACTGGGCCGTGCTCATCGGCTACTTCGCCGTGATGGTCGCGATCGGCGTCTGGTCGCACAAACGCGTCGACAACGTCAGCGACTTCTTCACCGCCGGCGGCAAGATGCCGTGGTGGCTCTCCGGCATCTCGCACCACATGTCGGGCTACAGCGCGGTGATGTTCACCGGGTACGCCGGCATCGCCTACACCTACGGCGTCACGTCCTTCGTCACCTGGTCCTTTCCCATCGCCCTCGGCATCGCCATCGGCTCGAAACTGTTCGCCCCGCGCATCAACCGGTTACGTTCCCGGCTCCATGTGGCCTCCCCGCTGGAGTACCTGAAGAACCGCTACGACCTCAAGACGCAGCAGGCGCTGGCCTGGTCCGGGATGCTGCTGAAGATCGTCGACGTGGGCGCGAAGTGGGCGGCGATCGCCACCCTGCTGTCCGTCTTCACGGGCATCTCCCTCAACCAGGGCATCCTCATCACCGGTACCATCACCGCCGTCTACTGCACCATCGGCGGCCTCTGGGCGGACGCGCTCACCGAACTCGGCCAGTTCGTCATCCAGTTGCTGGCCGGCATCGCGATGTTCGTGGCGGTCTTCGTACGCCTCGACGACCACGGCGGCTTCTTCGGCGTCTGGGACTCGCCCGAACTCCAGGGCCACGAGAAACCCCTGGTCGGCGAGTACGGCACGGTGTTCTTGCTGGCGTTCCTCTTCATCAAGCTCTTCGAGTACAACGGCGGCATGCTCAACCAGGCCCAGCGCTACATGGCCACGCCGAACGCCAAGGAGGCCGAGCGGTCGGCCCGCCTCTCGGCGATCCTCTGGCTGGTCTGGCCGCTGGTGCTGTTCTTCCCCATGTGGATGTCGCCGCTGCTGGTCGAGTCGCAGAAGCCGGACGGCTCGGACTCCTACGCCCTGATGACCGAACAGCTCCTGCCGCACGGCCTGCTGGGCCTGGTCATCGTCGGCTTCTTCTCCCACACCATGGCCATGTGCTCCTCGGACGCCAACGCCATCGCCGCCGTCTTCACCCGGGACTGCGCGCCGGTGATCTGGGCGAGGGCCCGGGCCTGGAACCAGAGCCAGGGCCTGCGGGTCGCCCGCATCGCCACGGTCGTCTTCCTCGGCCTGTCCATGGCGGCGGCGACGCAGGTCAACTCCCCCGCCTTCAAGGACATCATCACCGTCGTCATCAAGTGGGTGGCCGGTCTGATGGGCCCGATGGCGATCCCGATGATGCTGGGCCTGCTGCGCGCGTTCCGCCGCTCCGGCCCGACGGCGGCCCTCGTCAGCTGGTCGATGGGCCTGCTCGCCTTCTGGCTGGTGAACTACCCGATCAACTGGAACGTCGAGGGCGGCGTGCCGCTCCAGTACCAGGTGTCGATCCCGCTGGCGGTCTCGCTGGTCCTGTACATCCTCGTCGGCTACATCCGGCCCGAGGACACACCGGAGCGGCTGGCGATCATCGAGAAGATCAACACGGACGGGGACGGTGCCGCGGCGGCCGCCGTGCCGGCGCCTGCCGGTGGTGTGGAGGACACCGGTGTGCGCACGTCGGTGAAGGACTAGAGGCGACGACCGTACGCCCTCCGCCCGAAAGGGCGGAGGGCGTACGGTCGTTCAGTCGTCCTCGTCCAGCGCGCCGGTGACCTTGCGCAGGTCGACGAACTTGAAGTCGGTGTTGTCGCGGATCTCGCCGTCCGCGTCCGTCTCGCCCGGGGTGTTGTGCCCGTCCTGCACCACGAGCAGGCCGTTCGGGTAGCGGGTGCCGAGGGGGGCGTTGAGCACGGCGGCGCCGTCGCACTCCTCGGAGCCGTCGACGGTGCCGGCGGTGATGCGGAAGCCGCTCTCGTACTCGTTGTCGTCGGAGACCTCGCGGTCGTACGCGGCGAAGGTGTCGTCGCCCTGGCTGGAGGCGAGCAGGTAGCCGTCGCCGTCACCCTCGTCGAGGAGGGTCAGGCCCTCGACGTCGGCGGACAGGTGCGTGCCGCCGTAACCGGGGTCGGCGCCCGCGACGCACTCCTCGGTCGCCTCGTCGTACGTGGCGGGGACGCCGTACTCCCGGACCTTGTCGATCAGTTTCGGCCTGCCGCCGAGGTCGGCGGGCAGCCGCCAGATGCCGACATCCTCCTGGCCGGCGTAGAGCACCTTGTTCACCGGGTCCACGACCATGCCCTCGACCTGCGGGAGGTCGCCGGGGTCCGTGCAGGGCGCCCAGGACGTGCCGTTCGGGAGGGTGAAGGAGGCGGGCAGGTCGTACGTGCGCACCTGCCGGTAGGTCACCGCTCCCTCGGCGGTCGTCCTCAGCTCCAGCAGCGCGAGCCGGGTGCGGCTGCGCCGGCTGACCACGGCGTAGGAGCGGCCGGTGGCCTTGTCCTTCCAGGTGGCCAGGCCGTAGGGGGTGGCCTGGTCGTCGACCTCGTCCTGGGTCCTGGAGAAGACCAGCGGGGCGTTCGGGTCGGTGACGTCGGTCAGCGGCCGGGCCGCGCCCGGGGTGATGCGGTAGATCCGCAGGTGGTCGCGGCCCCGGTCGGTGACGACGGCGACATCGGCGCGGCCGGTCGGCAGCGGGAACCCGGAGATCAGGTCCACGTTGTTGAAGCGGCCCGGCTTGGCGTCGGGGGTGGGCGCGGGCGGTGCCGGGATCGACTGCACCTCGTTGCCGGACAGGTCGTACACGCGCAGGCCGCCCTCCTTGGCGGTGGCGATGACCAGGCTGGCGTCGGGGTCGGCCGCGTTGCGCCAGATCGCCGGGTCGTCGGCGTCGGCGTTGCCGCCGGCGTCGTCGCCGTACAGGGCCGGGGTCTCGGTCGTGGCGGTCACCCCGGGAAGCCCGGGGTCGGCGGCCCGGGCCGGGGTGGGCAGAACCGCCATGGCCGTCAGGGCCGCGGCGATAGCGGCCGTCTGGGTCCCGCGCAGGTTGCGCACAGTGCCTCCACGAAGGGGGGTGAACGGACGAGCCCGGTGCAGCAGTCGCGGGACGGTGGCCCCGCGTCGGGTCGTGCAGATCCTGTGGACCGAAGGTGACGGGACGACCACTCTACAGTGACGTGCCCATGCCATGAGAGTGAGCAATGGGAAGGGGTGCGCCCTACACGCCGCGCGGATAGCGGGCCAGCCAGCCCGGGGAGGAGCCGGCCGGGCCGTGCAGGGCCGGGCCCTGGGTCATCTCCATGGCGAAGTCGTCGGCGAGTTCCAGGATGGTCGGGCGGCCCTCCAGCTCGGCCAGCCAGGCCGGCGGCAGAGCCGTCTCCCCGTGCAGCGCGCCCAGCAGACCGCCGGTCAGCGCGCCGGTGGCGGCGGAGGGGCCGTCGTGGTTCACGGCGAGACACAACCCGTGCCGGACGTCGGCCGCGACCAGCGCGCAGTACACGGCCGCGGCCACCAGCCCCTCCGCCGTGCCCGCCCCGCTCAGCTCGGCCACCCGTTCCGGGCCGGGCATGCCCTGCCGCACGGCACCCAGCGCATGCTGCAACGCGTCCGACACCGGCTGGTGCCCCGGCCGCGCGGCCAGCAGCCCGAAGGTCCGCTGCACGGCCGCGTCGAGGCTCTCGCCCAGCGCCAGCGCATGGACGATCACGGCGTACGCGCCCGCCGCCAGGGCCGCCGTGGGATGACCGTGGGTCTGCGCCGCGCACTCGACGGCGAGCTGGGCGACCAGCTGCGGCTCCCAGCCCACCAGCAGCCCGAAGGGGGCCGACCGGGCGGCGGCCTCCGGCCCGGCCTCACCGGGGTTCTTGGGCGCCTCCGGCGTCCCCATGGTTCCGTCGCCGAGCCCGAGCAGCAGCGCTCGGCTGGGCTCCCGCCGCGCGTACAGCCATTCCTCCCGCGCCAGCCACCCGTCCTCCTTGCGGCGTTCGTCGGGCCCCCAGTCACGCTGGGTGGCGGCCCAGCGCAGATACGCCCGGTGCAGATCGGTCGGCGGGTGCCAGGCACCGGTGTCCCGTCTGACCTGGGCCCGTATCAGTCCGTCGACGGAGAACAGGGTGAGCTGGGTGAGGTGCGTGACGGCGCCGCGTCTGCCGAAGGCGGGGGCCAGGTCCACCAGGCCCTCCGCCCCGTGCGCCTCCCGTATCGCCTCGATGTCCAGCCGGTCGACCGGCGTCCCCAGGGCGTCCCCCACGGCCACGCCGAGCAGGGTCCCGCGCACCCGGCTGCGGAAGTCCTGCTGCTCTGTACGGCCCCAGACGGCGCCGGCAGTCGCACCCACCTAGACCTCCCCGGGGCACCGTCCATACGTACGACAGCTCAGCACTGTAATCGAACGGGAAAGGTGGTTCAGAGGGGTCATGCGGACCGGGCCCACCGGCTCAGCGCAGCTCCTCCGGGCACGGCGTCCCCCGGGGGAGCTGGTACGGCGCCGCCAGGCGGTACGTGCCGGCCTTCGGGGCCAGCAGTTCCGTCCACTTGTCGCCCTGCGCGTCCTCCTCCGTCTCCGCGAGGCAGCCGTTGACGTTCACGTACGTCTTCGGCTCGCCCTCGGGACGGTTCATGGACTCCTCCGTCTCCTGCGGCGGCTTCAGGCTCTTGCCCTCCGCGTCGACGATGCTCAGCCACGGCGAGTACGGGATGCGGACCAGGATCCGGCCCGCCTTCTTCACCTGGAGGACCATCTCGCCCTGCTCGGCCCGGTCGACCACCGCGTTCGGCTCGGCCAGCGGGGTCGGGTCGCTCACCTTGAACAGCTGCCAGGTGGCGTCGCCCCAGATCTGCGTCAGGTACGGCAGCCCGCGCCGCACGAGCGCCCGCTCCCGCTGGCCCCCGTCGCCGTCCGGCTCGCCCTTCGGCAGCACGACGTAGTGCACCGCCCAGCGCTTCAGCCACTCGTGGTAGTTCGCCGAGTTGAGGGTGTCGTCGTAGAAGAGGGGGTTGCGCTCCATGTCGGCCTGGCGGTTCCAGCCGCGGGCCAGATTGACGTACGGGGCGAGCGCGGAGGCCTCGCGGTGGGAGCGGGCCGGGACGACCTCGACCCGGCCCTTCTCGGCGCCGACCTCCTGAAGCTCGTTGACGAGCGGCGCGAGCTCACGCGACCAGGACGCCGCCGGGGCCGTGTGCACGATGTCGTCGACCGTCTTGAAGCCGATCCACACGCCGAAACCGCACAGCGCCACGACGGCCGTGTACCACTTGCGGCTGCGCGGCACGGTGAACGGCAGCGCGGCGACCAGCGCGACCCCGGCGAACAGCATCGCCAGCCGCGTGATGTTCGACCCGATCTGGGAGCTGATCAGCCACACCAGCACGACCCCCAGGCCGTATACCGCGGCCGTGAGCCGGACCGTCTTCCACTCCCGCGGGACCAGCACGTAGGCGAGGACCGAGAACGCGAGCGGCAGCAGCACCGAACCGATCATCATCGGCTGCGTGCCCGAGAAGGGGAACAGCCAGGCCGACACCGCCACCACCGCGGTCGGCGCCAGCCCCAGCGCCCACGCGCCCGGCCGCCGCTTCTGAAGGAACAGCGCCACCGCCACCAGGCCCACGAACAGGCCCGCGACCGGCGACGACATGGTGGCCAGCGCGGCCAGCGGCGCCGCGCTCAGGGCCTTCGCCCAGCGTTTGTAGCGCCACCGGTACGGCCAGCAGAAGACCACGGCGACCGCGCCGAGCGCGAACATCATGCCGAGACCGAACGTCACGCGCCCGGACACCGCGTTGCAGAACAGTCCGAACACACCGGCCAGCGACGCCCACAGCGGGTTGAGGACGGAACGGCTGCGCAGGAGGAGCAGCGTCAGCAGACCGGCCGAGACCGTGCCCGCGATCATCATCGTCGTCCGCACGCCGAGCAGCGACATCAGATACGGCGACACCATGCTGTACGACACGGGGTGCATCCCGCCGTACCAGGCGAGGTTGTACGCCGAGTCCGGGTGCCGGCCGACGAACTCGGCCCACGCGTCCTGCGCGGCCAGATCGCCACCGCTGTTCGCGAAGGTGAAGAACCAGAGGATGTGCAGCGCCGCGGCGAGGCCGGTGACGGACAGGACGGGGTGCCGCAGCATGCGCTCACGCAGCGCCAGTACGGGAGCGGGCCACTCGAACCGCGAGCCGCCGTCCTCGGGCGAGCCGCCGTCCTCAGGAGCGCTGTTCCCGTGCGTGCTGTCTTCCGGTGCTTCGGGCAGCCGTATTCGCGGGCCTGATACCGAGCCCGGTTCGGTGTCGTCTGCGCGTGTCGGCTCCGCAGTGGCCACTCGAAGGCACTCCCCGTGTCCCGTCTTCTGTTCTCGGCCTGTCCCGATTCGGGACGCTAGCACGCACCCCGCCGGGCGGCGCCCGGACGGGCCGTTACCGGCGGAGTGCGGTGGTGCGGGTCGCGCCCCGGGTCAGCCGAGGCGCGTGAGCTTGGCCCCGAAGCCCGGCTCCACCAGGTCCTTCTGGAGGGCCACCGGGACCTTCACGGCGCTGGTGGTGCCGTCACCCACGGTGAGCGTGCCCACCTTGGTGCCGGCCTTCGCCGTGTGCGGCAGGTCGTCCGCGGCGAACGTCAGCTTGACGGACAGGCCCGCCCAGCCGACGGCCGTGACGTCCTTGGTGACGGCGACCGGCGTACGGCCGCCGAGACCGTCGTCCGCGTACCCGACGACGTCGCCCTTCTTCAGGATCGTCGCCGACTCCAGCGCGCCCTGCGCCGCCCGGATCAGCTTGTCGCCCTCGTGGAGCGCGGCGCCCAGGATCGTGTTGTCCGGGCCGCCCGCGGGCTGGCGCACCACCGCGCCGATGATCCGGCGGGTCTCGCCGTTCACGTCCTTCTTGGCCGCGAAGACGAGGTTGCCGAGCGCCGACGTGGTGGTGCCGGTCTTGATGCCGGTGACGTCGTTGTAACCGACCAGGCGGTTCCAGTTGTCGTGCTTCTTCCCCTTGTAGTCGACGTACGACATCATCGCCGCGACCTCGCGGAACACCGGCTGCTGCATGGCGGCCTTGGCGAGCTTCACCTGGTCCACGGCCGTGGAGACGGTCGTGTTGTTCAGGCCCGAGGGGTCGGTGTAGGTCGTGTTCTTCATGCCGAGGTCCTCGGCGGCGTCGTTCATCTTCTGCACGAACGCCTTCTCGGACCCCGCGTCCCAGCGGGCGAGCAGCCGCGCCACGTTGTTCGCGGACGCGATCAGGATGCTCTCCAGCGCCTCACGCTGGGTGATCTTGTCGTCCTTGGTGACGTCGACGGTGGACTCCTGGCCGGCGTCGGACTGGTCCTGGGCGGCCTGGTCGATCGTGATCTTCGGGCCGTCCGCGCCGCTCTTGAGCGGGTGGTCGCGCAGGATGACGTAGGCGGTCATGACCTTGGCGACGCTCGCGATCGGCACGGGCTTCTGCTCGCCGGAGGACCCGAACGTGCCGATGCCCTGGACGTCCAGCGCGGCCTGGCCGTCGGTGGGCCAGGGGATGTCGACCTTGCCGCCCTCGAAGGTGTAGCTGTCCTCGGCGGTGAGCTCCAGGGTGGGCGAGGGCAGCGGGCGCACGCTCTGCACGACCGCGAAGACGACCACCAGCAGCAGCACCAGCGGCGTCCAGATCTTCACCCGCCGGGCCGCCGTCCGCAGCGGGGTCTCCGGGGGCGGCGGGGTGTTCGTCAGCTCGGCCAGCAGATCCAGCGGCGGCTTGGGCGGCAGCGGCTGCTGCGTGGTGCGCTCGGGGCCGACGGCGGGGACGGGTGCGGTGGCTTCGGCAGGGGCGGCCGGTGCGGCCGGTGCGGCCGGCTTCCTGGCCGACGGGTCGTCCAGCGGCTTGAGCGCGACGAACTTGCTGGTCCGCTCGGCGTCCTTCTCCGGAGCGTCCGTCTTCGGACCGTCCTTCTTCGGAGCGTCCGTCTTCGGCAGGTCCGACTTCGGGAGGTCCTTGGCCGCGCCTCCGAGCTTCAGCATGGTCGTGGGCTGATCGACCGGAGGCCGTACGGCCTTGAAGACTGCGGTGGGCTGGTCGACGGGGGGTTCGGCGGGGGAGTCGTCGGTGCCGTCGGTGTCGTCGTCCGTCCTGCCGGTGACGTCGTCCTCGGCGTCCGTGGCGTCGGTGGCGAGTGCTGCCTTCGGGGCCTTGACGTCGTTGTCGGCACCGGGCTCCGAGGGCTCGGCGTCCTCGTCGTCGGCCCGCTCGTCCGGCTCGGCCTCCGGCTCGGCCGCGTCCTCGTCGTCGGCGCCGGAGGAACGGTCCGCCTCGGGCTCGTCGGCGGCACTCCGGCCCGCCCCGGAGCCCCCGGACGCCGCCTCGGGGGCTTCCTGGGCGTCCTCGGCGTCCGTGCCGGCCTCCGCGGGCTCGTCGGCGCGGTCGTCCTCGGTGGCGTCGGCGTCGGCGTCGGCGTCCGCGACGGTCTTGGCGGCTCCGGGAGCCTTCCCGGCCGCCGGGGCGTCCGCGTCGGCCTTCCCGGCCTTGTCCGCGCTCTCGGCGGCAGCAGGCTCGTCCCCGTCCGCCGAGGCGACCCACGCGGCGACGGCGTCCCGCAGCCGCCCGTCACTGCCTTCGGACTCCTCGGACTCCTCGGACTCCTCGGACTCCTCGGAGCCCTTGGGTCCCTTCGCGCCCTCGGGGGAGCCGGAAGCGCCCTGCCCGGCGTCCGCGGCCGCGTCCTCGGCGTCCGCGTCGCCGTCGGCCCGCTCGGCCTCGCCCTCGGTCTTCTTCGGCTCCTCCGCCGTCCGCATGGACAGCACGCGGGTCGCCGTGTCGGAACCGCCTCGCGCGGCGGACCTCTCCGGCTCCCGGGCCACCGCGAGCCGCGGGTCGGCGACTTCGCTCCTGGCCTCCGGAACCGGACTCGCGCTCCCCGACGTCTCTCGTGCCGACGACTCGCGCTGCTTCGACCTGTCGGGGGACTCGCCCGCCACCGATGCCTCCTCCTCGCGCCGCATGCCCAGCGTGCGCGTACCGAACCGTGAACCGCCGCCCGCGACACCGCTCCGGCGCTGTCCGAACCATGTACCAGTGTCCTGTGTGCGGGCCAAACCCATCCGGTAGACGAGAACGACATACCTACTGGTTCCACTACGAACCGGTCACGCACCCTCGACAGACCAATGTGAGAGGGGTCACCCTGTCTTTCATCCACGCGGGGAGGCATGGATGGGCAGGAGCCGCAGAACACTTCCGGAGGAGCTTCTGCTGCTGGCGTTGGACCCGGCCACGGGTACCACTGCACAGCCGCAGTCGCTCGACCTCGGTCTGGCCGGAGCACAGCTAGTAGAGCTGGCGCTGGCCGGACGGATAGCCCCAGACGGGGATCGTATCGCCGTGGTGGCACCACGGCCGACTGGAGATCCAACGTTGGACTGCGCGTTGGAGTTGCTGCGAAGGCGTGGCGCTCCCGTGCGGGCAGTGAACTGGATTGGCGGGCCGCGACTGGGGCTGCGCCAGACCTACCTCTCGCATCTGGAGCGGTGCGGCATGGTGCATGCCGTGGCCGGCCAGATGTGCGGAGTGCTGCCGACGACTCGCTACCAGGCGACGGACACCGAGATCAGCCGGGAGATCAGGGCCCGGCTGGACTCCGCGATCCGCACCGGCGTACCGCCGGACCCGCGGACCGCGGCCCTCGCGGCCCTCGCTCACGCGGTCGGCCTCGGCAAGCACCTGTACCCGGGCAACGAGGGACGCTCCTCTCGCTCCCGGCTCAGGGACCTGATCAGGCACGACCCCATGGGCGGTCTCGTCGCGCACGCGGTGATGGACGTCCAGAACGGCGTCGCGGCCCAGCCGCGCCGCAGCCCGGCACCGTCCGGCCGTCAGACCGCCGGCCCGGCCAGGCCCGCATCGGAACCCGCCCGCGGCGTCCCGATGCAGCCGCGCCACGGAAGCATGGCCCGCGCCGTGGCCCACTGAGCCGCGCCGCACCGGCGCCAGCACGACCTACGACCGGCACACGCACCACGGGACCCACGACCCGGTCACGGGAGCCGCTGTCCGAGCGGGGCGGAGAGAGCGCACACTCTCTCCGCCCCGCTCGGCGTGCCGTGTCCGAACTGGCGTGTACCCGTCGCATATCCACCGTTTCCCAGCGGTAGTAAGCACCTTGGTGGCAGTCTGCTCAACAGCAGATACGCAAAGTAGAGGCACGCAGCCGGAGGTGCACGTCCCGTGGCGTCCAATGTCAATCCCACCGTCAGGCGGCGCCGGCTGGGCCAGGAGCTCCGCAGGCTCCGTGAGCTCAAGGGCATGACGGCCGAAGAGGTGGCCGAGCGGCTGCTGGTGTCGCAGTCGAAGATCAGCCGCCTGGAGAACGGGCGGCGCAGCATCAGCCAGCGTGACGTGCGCGACCTGTGCGGGGTCTACGAGGTCGAGGACCAGCGGATCGTCGACTCGCTGATGCAGATGGCCAAGGACTCCCGGCAGCAGGGCTGGTGGCACGCCTTCGGGGACATCCCCTACAGCGTCTACATCGGCCTGGAGACGGACGCCGAGTCGCTCCGGGTCTACGAACCCCAGATCATCACCGGCCTGTTGCAGACCCGTGCGTACGCCGAGGCCATCATCCGGGGCGGTTCGCCCGAGGCATCGGAGGCGGACAACGACAAGCGCGTCGAGGTCCGGCTGCGCCGGCAGGGCCGGATCACCGCCGAGACGGAACCGCTGCGGCTGTGGGTGGTCCTGGACGAGGCGTCCCTGCACCGGATCGTCGGCAGCCGGCCGGTGATGCGCGAGCAGCTGGAGCACCTCATCGAGATGTCGCAGCTGCCCCACATCACCGTGCAGGTCCTGCCGTTCGAGGTCGGGGCGCACGCGGGCATCAACGGCCAGTACTCGATCCTGGAGTTCGCCGACGCGGCCGACTCCAGCGTCGTCTACATCGAGGGCGTCACCAGCGACCTGTACCTGGAGAAGCCGCTCGACGTGCAGAAGTACACGGTGATGTACGAGCACCTGCGGGCCCAGTCGCTGAACGTGGACCAGTCGCGGCAGCTCATCGAGCGCGTGGCGAAGGAGTACGCGCGCTGAGCAGCCGCCGGAGGATGACGTTCCGTCGGGCAAAGCGCGGGATGCTACACCCCTGACACGCCTGACTGGAAGTCTCACCTGGAATATGCCATCCAGTCGAGTGAATGACTGCTCCGAACGAGGATGTTGGCGAGTAGCGTCGATCACGCCAACCACCAGCACGGGTTGGCGTAAACGCAACTGGCAACGGAGCGAACATGGCAATTCGTCTGGGCGCCACGGAAACGTGGACGACGTCCTCCTACACCAACAACAACGGCGCGTGCGTGATGGTCAGGTCGACCGTCGACGAGGCCCTGGAGCTCGGGGACACCAAGATCCCCGAGGGCCCCAAGCTGGCGTTTCCCGCCGCCGCGTGGAACGCCTTCGTGGACTCGGTCAAGGCCTGACCCGGCGAGACCGCACACGAGCACCACCGACAGAGCCCTCTCGACCAGCATCGCCGTCCTAGCCGAGAGGGCTCCCTGGTGCCCGCGAACCCGAGCAGGCCCGAGGGGGGGATCAGCTCACCGGGAACGCCACGTCACACGCCGGGTCCTGAGGTCCCGTCGCCGTCCAGTCCGCGAAGTAGAGCTCCCGGCCGGGGCCGGTCGCCGTCAGCCCCCGCGCCGCCACCCACTCCTCCACCGCCTCGAACGCGGCCAGGATCTGCGGGTACGCCACCTGCGCCTTGGTGATCCTGGTGTATGCCAGCCGCCGGGCCGGCTCCACCCGTACCGTCGTCTCCCATGCCCGGCCCCGCCGTTCGGCCCAGGCCCGGGCCGCCGCCTCGTCGGCCACCGGCATGCACGCCTCAGCGGGGCCGTCACTCTCCGTCGACACCTCCGCGTGATAGGCGACGTACGGCACCCCGGCCACGCCCCCGCAATCCCGGGCGGCCTCCTCCAGCCGGCCCAGCGCGGCCCCGATCCATGCCGGCAGCTCGTCCGCGAGAATGTGCCGCTTCTCGCAGATCACCACCTGCGCGGGTGTCTCCACCGTCTCGACCGTGAACTTCCCGTACATCTCGGAGCTCCTCCCCGACAGCCGTCCACGGAGGTACTCGGCGAGCGTCCGCTGCCCCGCCACCCGCGCCTCGACGTCCGCCCAGTACGCACCGAGCAGATCGGCGGCCGCGGGCCCGTCGCCCGCCTCGACCACCTCGGCGATCCGGGCGAGCGGCATGTCCAGCTGCCGCAGCATCGCCACGAGCCGGGCCTGTTCGACCTGGCCGACGCGGTAGTAGCGGTAGCCGGTGGCCTCGTCGACCTGCGCCGGGGCGAGCAGCCCCAGCCGGTCGTACAGCCTCAGAGCCTTCGCCGAGAGGCGGGCGCGTGCGGCGAACGCCCCGATGGTGAGCAGTTCCAGGTTCCGTTCCG
This sequence comes from Streptomyces sp. SID5643, assembly GCF_009872555.1. Classification (NCBI taxonomy): domain Bacteria; kingdom Bacillati; phylum Actinomycetota; class Actinomycetes; order Kitasatosporales; family Streptomycetaceae; genus Streptomyces; species Streptomyces sp. SID5643. The sequence goes on along the minus strand of NZ_WWIC01000305.1, from coordinate 16,613 downwards.
GTCCGTCCACCACGGCATCCTCCGTCGTCGGGCGGCTCTTCCGCCCGACGACGAGAACGCTCGGGCCTGCCCCTGGGGCAAGGTCAAGCAGCGGGACGTCAGGCCAGCTCGGCCTCGATCGCCGCGACGACCTCCGCGGAGTCCGGCTCGGTCTGCGGGGAGAAGCGGGCCACGACCCGGCCGTCGCGGCCGATGAGGAACTTCTCGAAGTTCCAGCGGATGTCACCGCTGTGCCCCTCGGCGTCCGCGAAACCGGTCAGGCGGTCGTACAGCGGGTGCCGGCCCTCGCCGTTCACGTCGATCTTCTCGGTCATCGGGAACGTCACGCCGTACGTCGCCGAGCAGAACTCGGCGATCTCGTCGGCGCTGCCGGGCTCCTGCCCGAGGAACTGGTTGCAGGGCACGCCGAGGACGGAGAAGCCGCGCGCGGCGTACTGCTCGTGGAGCTTCTCCAGGCCCGTGTACTGCGGGGTCAGGCCGCACTTGGAGGCGACGTTCACCACGAGCACCGCCTTGCCCGCGTACTGGGACAGGTCGGCCGGGCCGCCTTGCAGCGCACCGATCTCGACGTCGAGGGGAGAGGAACCGTTGGTAGTCGTCATGCCTCAGACCCTAGCTCCGACGGATGGCGGGCCGGTGCCGGGCCGGTGCCGGGCCGGTTCCGGGCCTCGGTGGCCTCCACCAGGACGTGCCCCGCCGCCGTCCGCGAGTACAGCACCGACCTGCCCGCCCTCCGCCGCTCCACCAGACCGGCGTCCAGCAGCACCCGCAGATGCCGCCCGACCGAGCCGAGCCCTTGCCCGGTCACGGCGACCAGCTGGCTGGTGCTCAGCGGCGAGCCGAGCCGGACCAGCACACCGGCGCGGGCCGTGCCGAGCAGTGCGCCGAGGCTCGCGGGCACGGACCTGCCGCCCGGGTCGGCGAGTGCCCCGGCGCACGGGTAGACCAGCGCGTACCGGTCCGTGCCCTCCCAGGCCACCCAGCCGATGCGCTGCGTGGTGATCGGCACGAACACCAGCTCGGCGCCGGACAGCTCCCGCGGCGGGTATTCGTGCGCGTTCACCTGGAGCCGGTTCTCCCCGAGCCACTGCGTCCCCGGCCGCAGCGTGTCCAGCGCGCTCGCCCAGCCGCCCCGGCTGACCTGCGCGGTCCGTGCGACCACATCGGCTTCGAGGACGTGCCGGCGCTGGGGCCAGTACGGGCGCACCGCCGTGGTCCAGACGTACGTCAGCAGGTCCGCGGCGCGCTCCGGGAGGTCGTCTCGGTGCAGCACCGCCGGGACCGGGCCGCGCAGGGAGACCGTGAGGTCGGCCCGGGCCGCCGCCGGGTCGGCCGCCCGCACCCGCGCGACCCCGCGCTCGAAGGGCTCGCCGTCACGCGGGGCGGGGGAGAGGAAGTCCGCCGTCCACTCCCGCCCGATCCCCGCGCGGATCAGCTGCGCCGTCACCGGGTCCCGGGCCAGCCGCCGACGGTAGGCCGGCAGGTGGGCGTCGAGCCACCGCCGCTCGCCGGGATGCGCCGCGTCGGCCGCGTGCAGCAGCCGCAGACTCGCGAACGCCTCGGCGAACGGCGAGATCACGAACCGGCTCCCGGCCAGGGTGTCGGCGCTGATCTGCCACCAGCCCATGAGCCGCCCCCTTCGCGAGGTTTCGCGTCCGCGCGAAACAATAACCACGCGGTCAGAGGCGTCGAAGACTCCGCGTATGCGCAGCTACCGCGAACTGTTCCGCACGCCCGAGTTCACCCCGTTCTTCCTGGCCGCGTCGGCGCAGACGGTCGCCCAGACCATGGGCGGACTGGCCCTGGGCACCCTGGTCTACCGGGCGACCGGCTCACCGCTGCTGTCGGCGGTCAGCATGTTCGGCTCGTCGCTGGTGCAGGTGCTGGGCGCGACCTTCCTGCTCTCCGCCGCCGACCGGCTGCCCCCGCGCGCGGCCCTGACGGTCCTGCCGCTGCTCTTCGCCGCGGCCACCGCCGCCCTGGCCCTGCCCGGCCTGCCGGTCACGTGGCTCTTCGCGATCGTCCTCGCCAAGGGGCTGGTGGAGTCGGTGGGCGGGGGAGTGCGCTGGGGCCTGCTCAACGAGATCCTCTCCAAGGACGGCTATCTGCTCGGCCGCTCGGTGTTCAACATGATGAGCGGCGTCATGCAGATCGCCGGCTACGCGGCCGGCGGTGCCCTCGTGGCCCTGCTGTCCCCGCGGCTGTCCCTGCTGGCCGCCGCCGGGCTGTACGGCACGGGGGCCGTCGTCGTCCGCCTCGGCCTGACCCGCCGCCCGCCCCGTACGACGGGCCGCCCCTCGGTGGCGGCGACCTGGCGCGCCAACGCACTCCTCTGGTCCTCCCCGCCCCGCCGCCGGATCTATCTGGCCCTGTGGATCCCCAACGGCTTGGTGGTCGGCTGCGAATCCCTCTACGTCTCCTACGCCCCCGACTCCGCCGGCACGCTCTTCGCCTGCGCCGCGCTGGGCATGCTCGCCGGGGACGTGCTGGTGGGCCGCGTGCTCCCGCCGGGTCCGCGTTCCCGTCTGGGTTTTCCGCTCCTGCTGCTCCTGGCGGTCCCGTACGCGGTGTTCCTGCTGCGACCGCCGCTTCCGCTCGCGGCGGCCGTGGTCACGCTGGCCTCCGTGGGGTTCGGCGCGGGCCTCGTGCAGCAGGAGCGACTGGTGGCGTCGGTCCCCGAGGGGCTCACCGGGCATGCCCTGGGGCTGCACTCGGCGGGAATGCTCACCATGCAGGGGGTGGCGGCGGCGCTCGCGGGGTCGGTGGCCCAACTGACCTCCCCGGTCGCGGCGATGGCGGCGATGGCCGTGGCGTCGGCGGGGGTGACGCTGCTGCTGATGGGCGCGGCGAAGCGGGAGGAGCTCAGGGCGGTGAGCCGCTGAGGGGCGCTCAGGAGAAGGAGTCACCGGGGGCGGAGACGGGAACGGCCGGGGCCTCCACGAACACCTCGGGTACCCCGTTGTCCACGACGACCCTCGACAGCAGAACGGCCAGCCGGTCCCGCTCGGTGCCGTTCAGCCCGGACGGCAGGGCCTCCATACGGCGGCAGGTCTCGGCGTAGAACTTCCCGGCGAGCGCGGCTCCTTGGTCCGTCAGCCCCACTCGCACGGCCCGTCCGTCGCGCGGGTCGGCCTCCCGCCGTACCAGCCCTCGCCGCACCGTCCGGTCCACCAGCCCGGTCAGGCTCGACTTCGCCAGCCCGAGTGTCTCGCCGAGTTCGCTCATGCCGTACGGCTGGGGCATCAGCACGCACAGCAACTGCCCCTGCTGCGGCGTGAGTCCGTACGCCCGGCTGGCCTCCGCGTACACACCGTCGACCAGGAACGCCGCACGCACCAGCGCGGCGACGACCCCCACCTGTCCGGCTGCCCCGTTCCCCATCGGGTCAGGGTACCGACCGGTCTGTCGCGGCGCCGGGGTGCGTCACTCGTCGTCCGGCGCCTCGCCCTCGATGAGGCGTTCGGCGATGTCGTCGGCCCACTCCTGGGCCCAGCGGCGCAGTCCGGCGACGGCCCGGGCGTCGAGGCCGGCCGCGGTGAACGCCCTGTCGTCGAGCCAGTCCGTGCCGGTCAGCCGGGCCTGGAGGTCGGTGAGGTCGAAGGTGTCGGGGGCGTGGCGGCGGCCGAGCTCTTCGAGTTCGGGGTGGCTCCAGCGGGCCGAGGCGGCGTGGACGTCGACCAGGTCGCGCGCGAGTCCGCGGTCGGCCAGGTCCCGTACCCGGGTGCCGGTGAGGTCGTCGAGGGAGAGCGCCGGGCCGAGCTCGGTCTCCACGGGCGGGCGCCACAGCATCTCCTTGTGCAGGGCGACCTCGCACTCCACGGCGCTCGCCGGGTCGGTGACGAGGAACTGGGCGGACAGCGGCCCGGTCTCCAGGGTCTGCACGAGCCAGCCCCGCCCGACCAGCCCGGTGCGGACGGTGTCGGCGATGGTCTCCATCGCGGCCGGGTGCTCCGTGGCGGCGTCCACGTCCGGCCCCGCCCGCTCCAGGAGCCCGTGCGCCAGTACGGCGTAGCCGCCGGCGAGGACGAGGGAGTGGGCCTCACCCACCGCGAGCAGATCACCGAGGAGCCGGCCGGCGGGCTCGGGGACGGGGGGAGGGGCGGGCATGTCCTGATTATCGCGTGGGGGCGGGCGTGGGCTGCGGTGACCGGCCCGGACGGGTGACGGGGCCGGTGGCGCGCACGGGGGCGGGAACTGCGCGTCCAGCCCCCGCCCCGTCGCACCGGACCACGCGCCCTACGCCTTGCGCCCCACCCCGCAGTACGCGTCCACGGCGCCGTCACCGAAGCCGGCGTCACCGGGAGCCCCGGGTCGCCACTCGGGAACCCTCACCACCCCCGGCTCCACCAGCTCCAGCCCGTCGAAGAACCCGGCGATCTCGGCGACCGGCCGGACGTGGTACGGCACCGCACCGCTCGCGTTGTACGCCTCCGACGCGGCGATCATGCCCTCGCTGGTCGCGGTGCTGTCGCTGATCACCAGGTGGCTTCCGGCCGGCAGCCCGGCCATGAGCCGCCGCACCAGCTCACGGGCCCGCTCGTACTCGGCGACGTGGCCCAGGGTGTTGAGGATCATCAGGCCGACCGGCCGGGAGAGGTCGAGCGTGCCGGCGGCGGCCTTCAGGACGGCCTCGGGGTCGTACAGGTCGGCGTCCAGGTACGCGGTCCTGCCCTCGGCGGTGCTGGTGAGGAGGGCGTTGGCGTGGGCCAGCACGATGGGGTCGTTGTCGACGTAGACGATCCGGGCGTCCGGAGCGACGCGCTGGGCCACTTCGTGCGTGTTGTCGGCGGTGGGCAGTCCGGTGCCGACGTCCAGGAACTGACGTACGCCCTGCTCGCCGGCCAGGTACTCGACGGCCCGCCCCAGGAAGCGGCGGCTCGTGACCGCCACGTCGACCAGCCCCGGGAAGATCGACTTGATCTGGTCGCCGATCTCGCGGTCCACCTCGTAGTTGTCCTTGCCGCCGACGAAGTAGTTCCAGAAGCGGGCCGAGTGCGGCTTGGAGGTGTCGATGCGGTCGCGCAGGCTGTCGTCGGACACGGCGGGGGCCTCCTGGGGGGCGGGGAAGGGGGACCGGTCCCCAACCTAGGCGAACTTCCCGACGCGATACGGGCGTTGCCCCACCGTCCGGACGCCCGCCGCGCGGTTTCGGCCACGACCGGCCCGCTGCTACACCCCGCGGGAGGCGATGCCGCCCGGGTCGCCGCCGCCCTCGTGCCCGTGGCGCTGGGTGACCAGCCAGAACGCCCAGGCCAGGGCCCACAGCAGGAGTCCGGCGGCGACCGGGGTACCGAAGATGATCAGCAGTCCGGCGCCGATGTTGGCCCCGACGCCCCCCGCGGTCAGGATCCGCCAGCCCACCCCGAGCATGAGACCGAGCACCACCAGCGGCCCGAGCACCCCCCACCACCGCCGGTCCATCGCCCCGCGCAGCGCACCCCGCACGAGCACCGCCGCACCGGCCACCGCCAGCACCAGCGCGAGCCCCCCGGCGACGGCGGCCACGCCGTCCCCGACGTCCCACGGCTGAAACGCGTAGTCGAGCTCACTGGCCGGCAGCCCGGCGTAGTTCTGCTGCCCCATCAGCCCCCAGGCCGCCACAGGCACCCCACCGACGAGCGCGGCCCCGGCCGCCACCATTCCCCGATCAGTCATACGCCCAGGATCGGGGGATGGCAGCGGGCGGTCATGAGCACGCGTACTCAGCTGTCCCGGGTACGGGAACGGTCAGGACGGAGCAACCGCGCGGCCCGTTCCTGGGGAGATCGTGCCGGGGCACAGGCCTCGGGAGGTCAGGGTCTGGGCTATGCGGGGGATGGCTGCCAGGGTGTTGGACGGCCAGTCGTGCATGAGGATGATCTGGCCGTTGGTGAGGCGGGCGACGGACCGGACGATCGCGTCGGTGCTCGCGCCGTTCCAGTCCTGGGAGTCGACGTCCCAGATGATCTCGGTCAGGCCGTGGCGGGCGGCGACCGACTTCACCGTCGCGTTCGTCTCGCCGTACGGCGGGCGGAACAGTTTCGGGGTGCCGCCCCCCGCGCCGGCGATGGCCTGCTGGGTGCGGGAGATCTCGGAGTCGATCCCGGCCTGGCTCAGCCGGGTCAGGTGCGGATGGGTGTAGCTGTGGTTGGCGACCCACATGCCGGCGGCCACCTGAGCCCGGACCAGGGCGGGGCGGGCGGCCGCGTACTGGCCCTGGTTGAACATCGTGGCCCGCAGGCCGTTCCGCCTGAGGGCGTCGAGGAGTCCGGTGGTGGTGCCGGACGGGCCGTCGTCGAAGGTGAGTCCGACGTATCCGGTGCAGGCGGCGGTGTGCGCCGGGGCGGCGGCCGAGGCCGTGGTGGCCGTCAGGGTGAGGGCGGCGGCCGTCGCGAGGAGGGCGAGCGCCCTTCCCGTCGTCACGGCCCGACCCGGATGCTGGAGTTGCCGCTGCTCCGGTACCCCTCGGTCGCCATGATCATGTAGTACTTGAAGTTGCCCAGCGGCATCCCGGCCCGGGCCCACGCGTCGAAGTGGTTCCCGGTCGTGATGGTGCCGCCGGTCCGCTTCGTCTGCCGCACGCTCCAGTACTGGTCGAAGGTGCGCACGCCCTCGACGGACGGGGCGTTGTACCGCGTCGTCTTGTAGATGTCGTACGTGCCGCCGTCGCTGGTGACGGTGCCCTTGTACGTGCCCGTCGGCCGGTAGGTGCCCCAGTTGTCGACGATGTAGTACTCCACGAGCGGGTTGGCGGTCCACCCGTAGAGGGTCAGGTAGGCGTTGCCGGACGGGTTGAACGTGCCCGAGTAGCTCACGGTGCGCCGGGCGCCGGTGCTCCAGCCCTTGCCGGCGACGAAGTTCCCGGTGTTCCGCCAGGACGTGCTGTAACTGCCGCCGGACGACAGGGTCATGGAGACCGTGCCGGGCGCGTCCGTCCAGAACGAGTAGTAGTAACCGTTGTTGGTGCCCGTCTGGTTGGTGGTGACGACGGTGTCGGCGTGCGCGGTGCCCGGCATGGTGAGGGCCGCGACCGCGACCAGCAGCATGGTGCAGACGCTGCTGATGAGCAGCCGGAAGCGGCCTGGTGACTCCTTCATGGGGTGCTTCCTCCTCGTCCTCGTGGGGTGGGTCGATGGGGGAGCTCTGTCCTCCGGAGTGTTGGCCGGGCCCTGTCAACTGTCAATGGTTTCGGCGACTCCTGCGAAATATTCGATGGTGGACGAGTGCGGGGTGGTCCGGGCTTTCCGCTGTTCAAGCCGGATTCCGGGGATGCCGTGTCGCGAGTGGGGCCATCCGTCGTGGCCTTCGCTCTCGCGGAGGGCGTGACTCTCTTTTTCGAATGTTTCGGAGACCTTCCGGATCAGGCCGGAACCACGCTGCGGCCCGTCTCGTGCGCGTAGAGCGCCGCACGGTCCCGCAGGGCCGCGTGCACCGCCATCTGCGCGTCCCTGCGGCGCTGGGCGGGGCCGTCCGGGAGGTGCAGGATGCCCGCGTTGCCGCGGGAGCCGCGCTGGACCTCCGCCGTCCGCGGGATGCGCAGTGACTCGTAGCGGGCCAGGCGGTCCGCGATCGCCTCGGCCGGCGCGTCGGCGAGGCAGGCCGCCAGGTCCATCGCGTCCTCGATCGCCTGGTTGGCGCCCTGCGCCATGAACGGCAGCATGGGATGGGCCGCGTCGCCGAGGAGGGTGATGCGGTTCGTGGACCAGGTGCGCAGCGGCGGCCGGTCGTGCAGCGCCCACTGGTGGGTCGTCTCCACGGCCGCGACGATGTCGGCGACCAGACCCGTCCAGGAACCGAAGACCGCCCGCAGCTCGTCGGGGTCACCGGGCCGGGACCAGGACTCGCGGGGAGGCGTGTCGGACGGCAGCGGCACGGTCGCGGCGTAGCTGAGGTAGGTCCCGGACGCGACCGGGTAGGCGACGAAGTGCCCGCCGGGGCCGAGCCACAACCGCACCAGGTGCTCGCGGGCCTCGGCCGGAAGCGCGTCCACGGGAACCAGGCCACGGTAGATGCCCAGGCCCGAGTAGACCGGCTCGTCGCGGCGCAGCGTCTCACGGACCGTGGAGTGGATGCCGTCCGCGCCGACCACCACGTCCGCCTCGCGCTGCGAACCGTCGGCGAAGGTGAGCCGCACGCCCGTCCCGTCCGGCCGTTCGCGCGCCGCGCTCAGCCGCCGGCCGAGACCCAGCCGGTCCCGGTCGACCAGGGAGAGCAACGCGTCGTGCAGATGCGCCCGGTGGATCGTCAGATACGGCGCCGCGAACATGCGCTCGCACTCGGCGCCGAGCGGCGTGCGCGCGATGGGCCGCCCGTTCCAGCCGCGTACCTCCATCGCCTCGATCCGCACCCCGTGCTCCCGCAGCGCCGGACCGAGGCCGAGGCGCAGCAGCGGCCGGATCGCGTTGGGCGAGAGCTGGACGCCGGCGCCCACCTCCGCCAGTTCGCGGGTCTGTTCGTGGATCACGTACGGCGTGCCGTTCGCGCTCAGCGCGCCGGCCAGGGCCAGACCGCCGATGCCCGCGCCGATGACGGCGACCGCCGGCCGCTGTCCGCCGGACGGCTCCGCGGAGTTCCAGGGCAGCCGCCCTCCTGTGTCTTCGCCCAACAGCACCTCGGGGACCGCCTTCCGGGTCTTGGCGTCCCGTCCGTCACCGCCGTGGCGCGGGCGACGTGGACGCACTGTCATCGGTCGTGTCCCCGAGCATGTGGCGCCCGCCCCCGGGCGGCAACGTCGTGCCGAGCCGTGCTGACAACTGTCGCCGCTTGCGTGACGGACGTCATCGAAACCCCCGGCACGCCTGCTGCCGCACCCCCGCCCGGCCCTAACTTCCGGAAGGAGACCACCCGTTACGACACCTGGAGGCACGCGGTGACACGCGAACGAGAAGTGGAGCGACCGCGGTGACCGCGGTGGCCGTCGACGGCCTGCTCAAGAGCTACGGGGACCACGAGGCCGTGCGCGGCGTCGACTTCGCCGTCGAGGAGGGCGAGATCTTCGCCCTCCTCGGACCGAACGGCGCCGGAAAGACCACCACCATGGAGATCCTGGAGGGCTTCCGCCACCGCGACGGCGGCGACGTCCGGGTCCTCGGCCGCGACCCCGGCGACAAGGCCGACGGGCGGTGGCTGCGGGGGCAGATCGGGCTCGTGCTCCAGGACATCGCCGTCGAGCCGTACCTGTCGGTGCGCGAGACGATCGCCCGCAACGCGGGCTACTACCCGGCCCCGCGCGGCGTCGACGAGGTCATCGACCTCGTGGGGCTCGAAGAGAAGAAGGACGCCAAGGTCAAGGACCTCTCCGGCGGCCAGAAGCGGCGGCTCGACCTCGCCCTCGGCGTCATCGGCGACCCGAAGCTGCTGTTCCTCGACGAGCCGACCACCGGCTTCGACCCGGGCGCCCGCCGCGGAGCCTGGGAGGTCGTACGGAGCCTGCGCGACGCCGGCACCACCATCCTGCTGACCACCCACTACATGGACGAGGCGCAGGCCCTGGCCGACTCCGTCGCCGTCATCGCCGCCGGGCGGATCGTCGCCGCGGGCACACCCGACACCATCGGCGGACGCGACACCGCCCTCGCCCGCATCCGGTTCGCCCTGCCGGCCGGTGCCGCCATCGACGACGTGCCCATTCCGGTCAGCGACGCCGAGGACGGCCTCGTCACCGCCGAGGCCGAGGAACCGACCGCCACCCTGCACCGGCTCACCTCCTGGGCCCTGGACCGGGGCACGCCCCTGGAACGGCTGACCGTCGAGCAGCCCACCCTGGAGGACGTCTACCTCGGCCTGACCAGTACGTACGCGGAGCAGGACGCCTCGTCCCCGTCCACCGGGCGGGGCAGCACACCGGCCCCGGCGGCGTCCGCCCGCCGAGGGCGCCGACCCGGACGGAGCCGACGATGACCAGCACCCTGCCCCCCACGACCACCGCCACCGCACGGCGGGCCGAACGCACCGGGCGCGAACGGCCCGACGAACGGGGCTCCCTCGCCCTGCTCGCCCACCAGATCCGCTACGAGCAGCTGTCGTTCTGGCGCAATCCGCAGTCGATGGTGTTCACCTTCGTCCTGCCCATCGTGATCATCTCCGTCTTCGGTGCCGTCTTCGCCGGCAGCGAGAGCCAGGACTTCTTCTTCGGCCTGAACGGACTCCAGTACTACACCCCGACCATCGCCGCCGTGTCCGTTCTGGGCGCCTGCTACGGCCAGTTGGCGATCGTCCTCGCCATGCGCCGCCAGACCGGCGTCCTCAAGCGGCTGCACGCCACCCCGCTGCCCGCCTGGGTGTACTTCGCGGGCCTGCTCGTGCACTGCGTCGTCGTCAGCGTCGTCGACGTCGCCCTGGTCATCGGCATCGGACGGCTGTACGGGGTGCCCTGGCCGGCCGACTGGGCGGCCCTCGCGCTCACCCTGGTGCTCGGCGCGGCCAGCTTCTGCGCCCTCGGCGTGGGCGTGGCCTCGCTGATCCGCAACTCCGAGGCGGCGCCCGCGGTCGTGCAGTTCATCCAGTTCCCGCTGGTGTTCATCTCCGGCAGCTACTTCCCGATCCACTCCGACGTCATGAACAGCATCGCCGGGCTGCTGCCGGTGAAGCCGTTCAACGACGCCATGCTGGCGCCGTTCGCCCACCAGGGCGGCTTCCAGTGGAAGGAGCTGGCCGTGCTGGCTGCGTGGGGCGTCGTCGGTGCCCTGATCGCCGTGCGCAGCTTCCGCTGGGATCCGCGCCCCGAGTAGACCCAGCAGAGCCAGGCGCGTTCCGACCTCATCGAGGGGGCCTCCCAGGAGGCCCCCTCGGCGCATGCCCGGCCCCGGGAGAGCTCCGGCCCCCGGGAGAGCTCCGGGCCCCGGGAGAGCTCCGGCCCCCCCGGGGGACGGCACGGCGGCGCGGGTGGCAGGGGCAGGGGAGGGACGAGCCGTGTGACGCACACGCCGAAGAGGCCCGGCCGGTGAGGAGAATCCGGCCGGGCCTCGCGCGGGCGCCCAGGGGCGCGGGGGATCACCCCGTGGGCACCAGGCCTGGCGCCTGTGCCGCTGCCGGCACGGGGAAGACGTGGGACAGCCAGGCGTAGGTGCGCAGTTCCTCCAGCAGGCTCAGACCGAGGCGGTTGTGGAGCATGTGCGCGTGCGAGAAGAGGATCATGCCGGGGTGGACCGGCGAGTGCCGCCGGATCTCGGCGGCGTGGGAGGCCAGGGCCTCGTGCCAGCCGCTGAACGGGCCGTGGGCGTCCGGGGTGACACCGGCCGAGGCCGGGTCCTGGACGACCGTGGTGATCCGGTCCAGCAGGTCGGCGGAGTGCCCCGCGTCGCGCGCCCACGCCCGCCAGGCGTCCCGGCCGCGCGCGAAGTAGTGGGCGCGTTCGTCCGGGCCGCCGAGGGCGACCGCGGCGGACAGCGTGCCGCGCAGGGCGAGCCGGGCACGGCGGGCCTCGGAGGTGACGAGCGGAGCCAGACGCAGGACCAGGTCGCTGGAGAGGTGGAAGAGGGACTCGGCCGCCGGCATCAGGGCGCTGCCGCCGTACCGCTCGTACTCCGGTTCGTAGCCGGCGCGGTGCACGCCGGGCGGCAGCAGCGCCCGGACGGTGGTGTTGACGCCGGTCTCCCCGGCGGCGGCCAGCCGGGACGCGCCCTGCTGGTAGGCCTCGGCCGCCAGCGGTTCCTCGCCGGGCGCGAGCCGGCCCGCCGCGGCGAGCCGGTCGCGCAGGGCCCGCTCCACGCGCGCGTGCGCGTCCGCGGACAGGTCCGCGACGCGCAGGCGCAGGTGAGGGCCCGACTGCCAGTAGCGGATGAAGAACCACGGCGTCGCGGGCGGGAGTTCGGCGACCGTGGGGCCGATGACGTCCGTGAGGACACGGTCGTGCGCGCCACGGGCGGTGGTGCCGAGGTGCAGGTGCCAGGCGCTCCAGTCGTGCGGTGTGGTGGGCATGCGTGTTCCTTGTCCGGTCGGTGGGCTGTTCCAGGGCCTTACGTACGCAGGTCCAGCACGGCACCCCCGGTCTCGCGCGGTACCCCGGCCACCGCCGACAGGACGATCGTCTCGTCCTCGCCCAGACCGAGGACCTCCTTGGTCTGGATCTCCTTGAACGCCCGTACCGGCCGCGCGAAGAGGCCCTCCGCGGCAGCGGCGAGACACAGGCCGTGGACCGCCCAGCCGCAGGCGTGCTGGGCGGCGCTCCAGCCGGCGGGGCCGAAGCGGGCGAACAGTGCGCGGGGCCGGACCGAGAAGAAGACGGTGAGCGGGGCGTCGGCGATGCCGCAGCCGTTGACCGGCGTCAGGCCGTAGCCGTAGTTGGCCTCCAGACCGGCGGGGACGGTGGGGTCCCGCCGGAGCAGGTGGGCGGTGCCGTCGTGGACGCGGTGTGTCCCGGGGGCGTGGCCGTCGATGTGCTGGACGACGGCGGTGACGGTGACTTCGTCGAAGGCTTCCGCCAGGAGCGGGTGCGGTGGGGGGACTCCCAGCCAGGCCAGGGCCGTGGTGAGGGTCCTGGCGGGGAGGGGGGTGAGGCACCTGGCCGAGTCCATGCCGTGGAGGGCTCTGGGCATGCGGCCGGAGTGGCGGTGCCAGAGGAGGTCCGACCAGGTGGGGGTGCGTTCTGAAGGGGGCAGGGTGGGGGGTACGGCTGTGGTGACGGGTGCGGGTTCGCCGTGGCTGGTCGCGCGGTTCCCCGCGCCCCTGAGTCCATAGGGCTGGGCCCGGTTGACACGGACCACGTCGGCGAGGGAAGGGTCGCCTTCGGGGGCCGGAGTCTCTGTGATGCCGGCCGCCGTGTGGCTTGTGCCATGCGACTCATCCAGCTCGACCAGCCACGGCAGCGACCACTCCCAGGTGTGCTCAACACCCAGCTCGCGCAGCAGCTCCGGGCCGTCCTCCGTCGGCGGCGTCAGTGTCGCCGGGACCCCGAAGAGCTCCAGGCCCAGGCTCAACGCGCGCAGCACGATGCCCGTCTCGATCGCCACCAGCGAGCCCCGGAACCATTGGTAGGCCCGGGGGATCGCGGTGTAACGGCCGGTCAGGGCGATGCGGCCGGGGGCGCCCGTGCCCGGGCCCGTGAGGGTGTGCCGGGCCGGCTCCAGCAGGCGCCAGTCACGGCCGTCCCCCACGAAGGCGTGGACGGGGAACAGGCAGCGCGGCGAGGCGTAGGAGCGGTGTTCGTTGTACGGGTTCTCCGGTTCTCGGCGCAGGGGCGCGAACGTGGCGGTCAGGGCGTGGGCCAGGGCCTCCGGTGACGCCGGGCCGGGGGCCGGGAGCCACGGGTACGGCAGGGCCGCCAGGCGGTCGGTCGTGCCCGGCGGCAGTGGACTCGCGGGCCCCTGCGGGCGCGGCGGCGGGGGCGGCACGTGGGCATCGGGTGGCGGTGTGGCGGCCCAGGTCCACGGCGGTGGTTCCGGGGCGTCGTCGCCGGCGCCGTAGGCGTACCACAGGGGCTCGCGGGCGATGCTGTTGTCGCCCTCGGGGCCCGGCAGGTCGACCGGGGCGCGCCGCGTCCAGGGCTCGGCGGGGGCCGTCACGGGAACGGGTGCGGGTCGTAGGGGATCGCCCGGTGCTCCTGGCCCGTGCCGCGCAGGGCGGCGCGCAGCCGGGGCAGTCCGTCCAGACGCTGCTGGGCGTGCCCGAAGCACATCGGCACGATGCCGGGCACGACGGCGCGGGCCACCGCGATACCGGCGTCGGCGTGCTCGCGGCTCGTCTGGTCGACGACGACGATCCGGTCCAGGCCGGCGTCGGCGAAGAGGGAGGCCACGTACCGGAGGGTGTCGCGGACATCGCCGCCGGACGCGCGCTCCAGCCGTCCCGGCCAGTCCGGGAACGCCTCCTCCAGGGTGACGGCCGGGCCACCCAGTCCGGCCAGGGCGCGGTCCCGGGTCTCGGGGATGGAGGAGAACCGCACGTGGTCCTCCAGTTCCTCCACCAGCCACGGGTCCTCGACCATCCGCTCGACCTGCTCGCGCGTCCAGTCGACCGGGTTGGTGACCAGCTGGGCGACCTCGCGCAGTGCGCCGCGGATCGCGGACTCGGGTTCGGCCCCCGAACCGGCGGAGGAGAAGGTCGCCGGGAAGGGGTCCTTCTCGTTCACGGCGATCACCCACACCACCGGCAGGCCGATGTCCCGGGTGGCGACCAGGAGATGGACGTCGTAACCGCGCGCCCGGATCAGCTCGACCATGGCCCGGCTGGTGGGGTCGGTGAGCGTGCCGACCGGAATGTGGGGGAGCGGCGCCGCCCGGTACCAGGACGTCAGGAAGGCGTCGCGTTCCGCCAGTTCGAAGAGGGAGTGCAACGCGGCCTCTTCGTGGTTGGCGCCGACCGCGCAGCCGCTGGAGCAGTCGAAGAAGTAGTGCCGGCGGTGGGCGGCCCCGGCCACGCGCGCCGCCCGCCGGTCCCGGCGGAAGGCGTACTCGTACTGGTAGAAGGCGTGGTCGGCCGGTACCAGCAGCGGAGTGCCGTCGGACAGGTCGTGGCCCCACGCCCAGTCCATGGGGGTGTCGGCGGTGAACGGCGTCGCCCTGCTGGTCGGGTGGGCGAGCTGCTCGGCGGTGTAGCGGCCGAGACTGCCCGGGTCGACGGCCCGTTCGGCGACCTCGCGGTACGAGCGGCCCGTCAGCAGGGGGATGTCGTAGGGGTAGCCGCCGAGCCGCTCGTACGCCTCCAGTACGGCGACCGGTTCGGTCTCCGCGAACGTACGGGCCCTGCCGTGGCCCATCGCCGGGGCGTCCGCGACGACGGCCATGCTCATCGCGAACGGGGCGTGCGACTCGCGCAGGATCGCGCGGACCGGTCCGAAACGGTCGTCGACGAGCCGGTCGCGCAGGAAGCCGGGCTCGACGAGACGGCTCGCGGCGGTGCGGGTGGCGTCCCCGGGCACGGCGGGCCGGGAGCGGAGCGGGCGGGGCGCGGGGGGCTCGGTGGTCGCCGTCAGGTCCTCGGGGGTGGGACCGCAGGCCGGGCAGTGGAAGCTGCGGGCGATGCGGTGCCGGCGGGTGCCGCGGACCGTCACCGAGTAGGCCTCGCCCGGTGCGAGGGGGTGAGCGGCCAGGTGGTCCAGGCCGGTGCGCAGGAGTTCGGGCAGGAGTGGTGCGGGCGCCGCCGGGACACGCGTGGCCCGGGTGAGGTCGCCCACGAGCGGATGGTCGAGGACGGTGCGTTCACGCACCTCCGCGCAGGCGGCACAGCCGGTGGCGGTGTCCGGCACCCACAGGGGACCGACCATCACCTCGTCGTCGTACACCCGCACGGACAGGTGGGGGCCGCCGGCCCGCGCGACGTGGTCGCGTTCCCAGGTCAGGTCCCAGCCGAGGTTGACGGAGACGGTGGCCCCGGTGGCCCGGGCCAGGGGCGCGAGGGCGGGGAGCCAGTCGTCGTACGCCGTCGGGGGCAGGGCGGGACCGGCGGTGATCGCATCAGTGGTCTGCATCGCCGGACTCCTCGGCGGTCGTCGGGACGGCGCGGACGGTCACCGGGCCGTGCCAGAAGGGGAGTTCACCGAGCACCGGGTCGGTGCGGCGCGGGTGGCCCTCGTGGACGGCGGTCGCCGAGAGCTGCTCGCGCAGCGCGGCCCGGGCGGTGCCGTCCGCCGTCAGCAGGGCGTCGGTGGAGAGCCGGTCGGCCGTGCCGCCGCTCTGTGCGACGGCCAGTGCGGTGCACAGCGCGGCGTACGTCGCGTCGGCGGCGGTCGGGCCCCAGCCGCGGCCGAGCGGCCGCCCGGCGGCGGTGACCTCGGCCAGCGGCCAGCCGACTCCGGCGTACCGGGTGACGGCGAGCACGGGTTCGGCCCCGCCGAGCAGCGCCCGTACCTCGGCGAGGACGCGGCGGCCTTCCGCGTGCGGCGGGGTGTCCGTGTCGCGGCTGTCCCCTTCCTCGCGGGCGAGGTGGCGCAGGGCGCCGTCCAGCAGCCAGTGTTCGCGGGTGAGCCCCGCCGCCGGGACGCCGGGGGCGCCGGTGCCGCGGTCGCGCAGGGCGGCCAGGGCGGCGGCGATGGCCGCCGTCTCCTGGTGGGCGGCCCAGGCGGTGACCGTGCCCGTACGGTCCGACCGGTGCTCCGCCGCGCGCAGGGCCAGGGGCATCTGCGGCAGGTCCTCGCCCTGCGGGAAGGCGAAGAGGCCGGTCCAGCGGGCGGTGAGGACCCCGGCGGCGCCGAGCGCGTCCTCGGGGGCGGGGAAGGGTTCGGCGGGGGCGCCGCCGAGCCGGACGGCGACCGCTTCGCTCACGGGGGCGCCCGTGACGGTGACGCGGTCGGCCGTCAGATCCGGCCCGTGCACGACGTGGGCCTCACCGGTCTCCGCGACACCCGTGAGGGTGTCGGTCAGGAGCTGCGCGGCGAGCGCTCCCGCGAGGGAGTGGGCGATCGGCCCGGTCGCGGGCTCGACACCCTCGGCGTCCGCCCAGGTCCTGGCCCGGTCCCGGAAGACCTCCCAGACGCCGGGTGCGACACCGACGGGACCGACCAGCACCGGACCGGGTCCGAGCAGCACGGGCACGTGCAGCGTGCCGTCCCTCTCGGTCCACGTCCGGTCACCGTCGAGAAACTCGACGACGACCCCGGTCACGTCCTCGCTCGTCACAGGTGCCGTCACCGCCGGGTCGCCGGCGGGAGTTCGGGTACCGGGTCCGTTCACCGCCGGGCCGCCGGCGGGAGTTCGGGT
>NZ_WWIC01000304.1:0-5113 GCF_009872555.1 Streptomyces sp. SID5643 | reverse complement strand
GGGACGTGATCGGCCGGCACGAGGTGCTGCGTACGGTCTTCCCGACCGTGGACGGCGAACCGCACCAGCACGTGCTGCCGCTCGACGCTCTCGACTGGGAACTGTCGGTGGCCGAGGTGGCGCCGGGCGACCTGGACCGTGCGGTGGCCGAGGCGGCGGGGCACGCGTTCGATCTGTCGTCGGAGGTGCCGATCCGGGCCTGGCTGTTCGAGGCCGCCCCGGACGAGCGGGTCCTCGTCGTGACGCTGCACCACATCGCCAGCGACGGCTGGTCGACCGGGCCACTGGCCCGCGACCTCTCGGTCGCGTACGTGGCGCGCTGCGCGGGGCGGGCCCCGGAGTGGGAGCCGCTGCCGGTGCAGTACGCCGACTTCGCGCTGTGGCAGCGCGGGCTGCTGGGGGACGAGCAGGATCCCGGCAGCGTGATGTCGCGTCAGGTGGACCACTGGCGCGGTGCGCTGGGCGGAGCGCCCGAAGAGCTCGCGCTGCCGTTCGACCGTCCGCGTCCGGACGTGGCCTCCTACCACGGTCACACAGCGGCGCTGGAGATACCGGCGCAGGTGCACGCACGGCTCGCGGAAGTGGCGCGGACCGAGGGCGTGACCCTGTTCATGGTGCTGCAGGGCGCGCTGGCCGTGCTGCTGTCCCGGCTCGGCGCCGGCACCGACATCCCGATCGGCACGGACGCGGCCGGACGAACGGACGAGGCACTGGACGATCTCGTCGGCTTCTTCGTCAACACACTGGTCCTGCGCACGGACCTCTCCGGCGACCCGACGTTCCGCGAGGTGCTGGCCCGGGTGCGGGAGACCAGCCTGGCCGCGTTCGAGCATCAGGACGTGCCGTTCGAGAAGCTGGTCGAGGAGCTGTCCCCGGTCCGCTCGCTGGCCCGCCACCCGCTGTTCCAGGTCGTCTTCACGATGCAGAACACCGCAGTGACGGCGCTGGAGCTCCCCGGTGTCCAGGCCCGCGGTCTGCCGACCGGGTTGTCCACGGCGAAGTTCGACCTCGATGTGAGCGTGGCGGAGACCTTCGGCCCGGACGGAGCGCCGGCGGGGCTGCGCGGTGCGGTGGGCGGCGCCTCGGACCTGTTCGACACGGAGTCGGTCGAACGGCTCGCGGCGCGGCTCGCCCGGGTGCTGGAGCTGCTGTCCGGCGATCCGCGGCTGCGGCTGAGCGCGGTGGACGTACTCGACGCCGACGAGCGGCGTCGGGTCCTGACGGAGTGGAGCGCGGCCCGGCCGGAGCACACCGGCCGGGTGTACGTGCTGGACGAGTGGCTGGCACCGGCACCCGAGGGCGTGGCGGGCGACCTGTACACGACGGACGCCGAGGCGGCACAGCGCTTCGAGGACCAGCCCCGGCCGACGGCGGAGCGTTTCGTGGCGAACCCGTTCGCCGGGGACGGCTCGCGGCTGTACCGGACCGGAGAGCGGGCCCGGTGGGCCCTGGACGGCCGGCTGGTGATCGTCACGGGCGGGTCGGCCCCGGACGCCGGGACGGACCGGGCGGGCCGGGCGCCCTCCACCGTGCGGGAGGAACTTCTCTGTGCGGCGTTCGCCCAGGTCCTCGGCCTGGAGCGGATCGGCGTGGACGACGACTTCTTCCAGCTCGGCGGACACTCGCTGCAGGCGATCAAGCTGATCAGCCGGGTGCGGTCGCTGCTGGGCGTGGAGGTGCCCCTGCGCGCGCTGTTCGAGGCGCCGACGGTGGCGCAGCTGGCGGCCGGCCTGGCCGACTCGGACCCGGCCCGCCCGGCGCTGACGGCCGGGCAGCGGCCGGAGCGGCTGCCGCTGTCGTTCGCGCAGCGCCGGCTGTGGTTCCTCAGCCAGCTGGAGGGGCCGAGCACGACGTACAACATTCCCTTCGCCCTGCGGCTGACCGGCGACGTGGACCGCGACGCACTCGGCGCCGCGTTCCGGGACGTGATCGGCCGGCACGAGGTGCTGCGCACCGTGTACCCGGTGGCCGACGGGGAGCCCTACCAGCGGGTCGTCGGCATCGACGAGCTGGACTGGCAGCTGCGGGTGGCGTCGGTGACGCCGGACGAACTGGACGCCACGGTCGCCGAAGCGCTCGGCCACACCTTCGACTTCTCCTCCGAAGTGCCGATCAAGGCATGGCTGTTCGAGGTCGGTCCGCAGGAGAGCGCCCTGGTGATCGTGACGCACCACATCGCCGGTGACGGCTGGTCCACGGCGCCGCTGGCCGCGGACATCTCGCGGGCGTACGCGGCACGGTGCGCGGGACGGGTCCCGCGGTGGGAGCCGCTGCCGGTGCAGTACGCGGACTTCGCGCTGTGGCAGCGCGAACTCCTCGGCGACGAGCAGGACCCCGGCAGCGTGCTCTCCCAGCAGGTCGCCCACTGGCGCCGGGCCCTGGAGGGCGCCCCGGAGGAGCTGGCGCTGCCCTTCGACCACACGCGCCCGGCGGTGGCCTCCCACCGCGGCCACCGCGAGCAGCTGGAGATTCCCGCGGAGGTCCACGCCCGCCTCGCGGAGGTGGCGCGCGCCGAGGGCGTGACCGTGTTCATGGTGCTCCAGGCCGCGCTGGCGGTGCTGCTGTCGCGCCTGGGCGCGGGCACCGACATCCCGATCGGGTCGCCGAACGCCGGGCGCACCGACGAAGCCGTGAACGACCTGATCGGCTCCTTCGTCAACACCCTCGTCCTGCGCACCGACCTCTCCGGCGACCCGACGTTCAGCGAGGTGCTGGGGCGGGTGCGGGAAACCAGCCTGGCCGCGTTCGCGCACCAGGACGTGCCCTTCGACCGGCTGGTCGAGGAGCTGTCGCCGAGCCGGTCGATGGCCCGCCACGCCCTTTTCCAGGTGATGCTGACGCTCCAGAACAACGAGGATGCCGTCGTCGACCTGCCGGGTCTGCGCGTCGAGGCCATGCCCGACGGTGTGCCCGTGTCGAAGTTCGACCTCGAATTCATCGTGGGGGAGACGTTCGGACCGCAGGGCTCCCCGGCGGGCGTGCGCGGCACGGTGACCGGAGCGAGAGACCTGTTCGAGCCCGAGACCGTCGCACGGCTCGTGACCCGCCTGACCCGGGTCGTCGAACAGCTCGTCGGCGACCCGCAGGCACGCATCGGCGCGGTGGACGTCCTCGACGCGGACGAACGCCGTCGCGTCCTCACCGAATGGAACGACACGGCGGACCAGGTGCCGCCGGCGACGATCCCGCAGCTGTTCGAGGCCCGGGTCGAGAGCGCACCGGACGCGGTCGCCGTGACCGCCGACGGAGTCGGCGTCTCGTACGCGGAGCTGGACGCGCGGGCGAACCGGCTGGCCCGGCTGCTCATCGACCGGGGCGTCGGCCCCGAGTCGGTGGTCGCCGTCGCCCTCGAACGCGGCGTCGACCTGATGGTCGCGCTCCTCGGTGTGTCGAAGGCCGGCGGCGCCTACCTGCCGCTGGACCAGGACTACCCGGCGGAGCGCATCGCGTACGTGATGGCCGACGCCGGTGCCCGCTGCGTGGTGACGAGCACCGGGTGGGGCGGAACGCTGCCGCAGAGCGTGCGCCGCGTCGTGGTGGACGACCCGGCGACCGTACGCGCCTTGGAGGCGCACGACGGCGGTGCGCCGACCGAGGACGAGCGCGGCGGGGTGCTGCTGCCCACGTCCGCGGCGTATGTGATCTACACGTCGGGGTCGACGGGGCGGCCGAAGGGCGTGCTGGTGTCGCACGCGGGTGTGGCGAGCCTGGTGGCCGGTCATGTCCGCCACCTGGGAGTCGGCCCCGGGTCCCGGGTGGGGCAGTTCGCCTCGGCGGGATTCGACACCTTCGGCTGGGAATGGCTGATGGCGCTGGTGTCGGGCGCGACGCTGGTGGTGATCCCGCGTGAGCAGCGCCTGGGCGACGCCCTGCCGGCGCTCCTCGCGAAGGAGCGGGTGACGCACGTGACACTGCCGCCCGCCGTCCTGGCGACACTGGAGGAGGGCTCGATCGCCTCGGACACCGTGCTGGTGGTGGCCGGCGAGGCGACCTCGGTGGAAGTGATGCGGCGGTGGGCACGGGGCCGGCGGATGTTCAACTCCTACGGCCCCACCGAGACCACCGTCGACGCCACGCTGTGGCCGTGCGATCCGGGCGCGGAGGACGTGGCGATCGGCCGGCCGGTGGTCAACACCCAGGTGTACGTCCTGGACGCGGCCCTGCACCCGGTGCCGGTGGGCGCGGTCGGCGAGCTGTACGTCGCGGGCGTCGGCCTGGCCCGTGGCTATGCGGGCCGGCCCCGGCAGACGGCGGAGCGGTTCGTCGCCAACCCGTTCGCCCCGGGAGGGGCGCGGCTGTACCGGACCGGCGACCGCGCCCGGTGGACGGCCGACGGGCAGCTGGTGTTCGCGGGGCGCTCGGACGACCAGGTGAAGATCCGCGGCTTCCGGATCGAGCCCGGCGAGGTCCAGGCCGCGGTGACCGCCCATCCCGAGGTGGCCCAGGCCGCCGTGCTCGTGCGTGAGGACACCCCCGGTGACAAGCGCCTGATCGCCTACGTGGTTCCGGTGCACGGTGCCCAGGGGCTGCCCACGCTCGTGCAGGCCTTCGTCGCCGAGCGGCTGCCCGACTACATGGTGCCCTCGGTCGTGGTGGTCCTCGACGCGCTGCCGCTCACCGTGAACGGCAAGGTGGACCGGGGCGCGCTGCCCGCTCCCGAGACCCTCGCCACCGCCGCCGGCCGCGGTCCGGCCACTGTGCGCGAAGAGCTTCTGTGCGCCGCGTTCGCGGAGATACTCGGCCTGGACACGGTGGGGGTGGACGAGGACTTCTTCGCCCTTGGCGGGCACTCGCTGCTCGCGGTCCGGCTGGCCAGCCGGGTACGGACCGTGCTCGGGGTGGACCTCGACATCCGGGTGCTGTTCGAGGAGCCGACGGTGGCGGGCCTCGCCGCCCGCCTGAGCGACTCGGGTGCGGCCCGCACGCGGCTGACCGCCGGGGAGCGCCCGGAGCGGCTGCCGCTGTCGTACGCGCAGCAGCGCCTGTGGTTCATCGGCCAGCTCGACGGACGCAGCGGCGCCTACAACATTCCGGTCGCGCTGAGGCTGTCGGGCCGGGTGGACCGCAGCGCCCTCGCCGAGGCGCTGCGGGACGTGATCGGCCGGCACGAGGT
>NZ_WWIC01000303.1:0-4161 GCF_009872555.1 Streptomyces sp. SID5643 | reverse complement strand
GCTGCTCGCGCCCGTCCTGCCGCGCCGCCGGGCCCCCGGGGACGCCCCGCTGGACGCCGTCGCCGCCCCCGACGGCACGGAGCTGTTCTTCTGCGCGGGCGACCGCCCGCAACGGCCCGGCTGGCGGGCCGACTTCGAGGACACGGGCCGGCCGCCGGGGCAGGCGGGCATCCGGGGCATCGACCACCTCGCCCTCACCCAGCCCTGGCACCACTTCGACGAGGCGGCCCTCTTCCACCGCGGGGTGCTCGGCCTGCACGCCCAGGAGAGCGTGGACCTCGCCGACCCCTACGGCCTGCTGCGCAGCCGCGCCGTCACCAACGCCGACGGCAGCGTCCGGATCGCCCTCACCGTGGGCGCCGCGCCCACGGACGACACCGTCCACGCCCAGCACATCGCCCTGGCCACCGACGACGTGGTCGCCGCGGTCCGCCGCTTCCGGGAGGCGGGCGGCAGCCCGCTGCCGGTGCCGGCGAACTACTACGACGACCTCGCCGCCCGCTTCGAATTCGCCGACGGCGAGCTGGAGACCTACCGCGACCTGGGCATCCTCTACGACCGCGACGCCCACGGCGTCTTCCGCCACTGCTACACCCGCACCGTCGGCCGGGTCTTCTTCGAACTGGTCCAGCGTGACGGCGGCTACCGGGGTTACGGCGCCGCGAACGCCCCCGTGCGGCTGGCCGCCCAGCACGCGGTGCGGGCGCTCACTGGCGGCTGACGGTCCGGGTGATGCCGGTGACGACCGTGGTGGCCAGCGTCCACCCCGTGACGACCAGGGCGTAGGAGAACCACTGGTACCGGCCGGCGGGCGCGAACGCCCCCTCCTGCCCGAAGGAGATCACGGGCAGGAGCAGGTCGAGCGTGTAGAACACCGGGTTGAACTGCGGGGCCTCGTCCGCCTTCAGCGGCTCGGGATGGTGCAGCGCGAAGGTGAGGGAGCCGATCACGAGCAGCGACAGCAGCCAGCCCGCCGCCCGCAGCGGACGGAAGCCGTAACCGACGGAGGCGTCCTGCACATAGCCCCACAGCCGGCCGTACCAGGGCAGGGTGCCGCGGTGGCGGCGCTGCTTGGCGAGCTGGACGCGCCGGGCCGCGTGGTCGTCGCCGATCCGCCGGTAGGCGGCGGTCAACTGCTCGTAGGCGTGCGGGACATAGCCGTCGCCGTCCCGCTCCAGCATCGTCAGGCGGCGCCCGGCGGGCACGTGCGGAGTGAGCGAGGTGTAGACGAGGCCGTCGAGCAGGACGCTCTCCGGGATCACCTCCGGCTCCAGCCACAGGACGTCCACCTGGGCGCGGCGCAGGTTGAGCGTGCCGTCCGGCGGAGGGCTCTCGCGCAGCCAGAGCTCCCCGAGGACACAGCTGCCGGCGCGCAGCGCCGGACCCCCGGGGTTCACCAGGCGGGCGTGCGACAGGTTGAGCCGTCCCGCGACACGGGCGCCGCGTAGGCCGATCCAGCCGAGCACCGACGCGCTGCGCAGGAGGACGTCGCCCTCCGCCGTGAGCGTCTCCGCGTCGAGGGCGATTGCTGCGGCACCGGCCTCAAGACGCGTCTCGTTGAAGTCGATCGTGCCGGCGACCGAGGCGCCCGTCAGCCGCACCTCGCCGCGTGTCCGCAGGCCCGGCGCGGACAGGCCGTCCCCGATCGTCACGTGGTTGAGCTGGAGCGCCGGCTGGCCCGGGGGCGGTTCGCCGATGTCGGCCCCGTCCAGGAACAGGGCGCCGGAGATCTGCGCTCCACCGAGCTTGACGGGCCCGTCGAAGCGGCAGCCCGACAGGCGCAGGACGCCGTCCACGCGCAGGGTGGCGGCGTCCAGGCCGGGCAGTACGGACCGGCGCAGGTTGAGCTGGCGCAGCCGGGTCGCGTACAGGACGGGCACGTCCTCGAAGAAGCAGTCGCTGAGCCGCACCGCGGGGTCGATGTCGCTGTACTGGAGGTTCAGCACCCCGGTGATCCGCGCGCCCGCCAGCCGGAGGGAGGCCGTCTCCCCGTCCTCCTGCGGGGGACTCAGCAGCAGGGCCCGCACCACGGACGCCCGCACGGTCCGTTCGGGGCCCCAGTCCGCGCCCCGCGCCGGGTCCTCGTCGCCCTGGTCCCGGAGGTCCACGTTCTCCCCGCGTGGAAAGGCGCGCCACACCTGCTCCTCGGCGGGTGTCATGTCGGTGATCTCCATCAGCGGGGACTCTGACGCGCCCGGCCGGAGGCTGTCAACACAGAGCCTGCTTGTGAACCCCCGCCCGCGCTCCGCGCGGACGACGGGGGTTCAGAAGCAGGTTCTCACCTCCGGCCGGGGCTCGTTACGCCCTGGAGTTCCACTCCGCGATCACGGGCCGGCCGTGCTCGGTCGACAGCCGGCTGACCGTGCCGGTCTCCAGCCGGAACAACTGCCCCCGCGCCGGGGGCAGACCCAGCCGGCGGGCCGTCAGGACGCGGAGGAAGTGGCCGTGCGCCACCAGCATCACATCGCCCTCGGGCAGCGACTTCTCCGCCCTGGCCAGCACCCGGTCGGCGCGTTCGCCGACCTCCTCGGGGGACTCGCCGGGCCGGCCGTCGGGGCCGGGCGGCCCCCCGTCGGTCCACAGGTCCCAGTCGGGCCGGGTGCGGTGTATCTCCTCGGTGGTGACGCCCTCGTAGGCGCCGTAGTACCACTCGTGCAGGTCCGCGTCCTGCACGGTCCCGGTCAGGCCCGCGAGTTCGGCGGTGCGCACCGCGCGGGCGAGCGGGCTGGCGAGAACCAGCGCGAAGGTACGGCCCGCCAGGAGCGGGGCGAGGGACGCGGCCTGCTCCTCACCGTGCGGGGTGAGGGGCAGGTCGGTGAAGCTGGTGTGCTGTCCGCTCCGGCTCCACTCCGTCTCGCCGTGGCGGACCAGCAGCAGATCGCCCACGCCTACGCCTTCTTCGCGGACTCGACGGCGTGGCCGCCGAACTGGTTGCGCAGCGCGGCGATCATCTTCATCTGCGGCGAGTCGTCCTGCCGGGAGGCGAACCGGGAGAACAGGGAAGCGGTGATCGCGGGCAGCGGCACGGAGTTGTCGATCGCCGCCTCCACGGTCCAGCGCCCCTCGCCGGAGTCCTGGGCGTAACCCCGCAGGCCCTCCAGGTGCTCGTCCTCGTCGAGGGCGTTGACCGCGAGGTCCAGCAGCCAGGAGCGGATGACGGTGCCGTCCTGCCAGGAGCGGAACACCTCGCGGACGTTGTCGACCGAGTCCACGGCCTCCAGCAGCTCCCAGCCCTCGGCGTAGGCCTGCATCATGGCGTACTCGATGCCGTTGTGGACCATCTTCGCGAAGTGCCCGGCGCCCACCTTGCCCGCGTGGACGAAGCCGTACGGTCCTTCCGGCTTCAGCGCATCGAAGATCGGCCGGAGCCGGTCGACGTACTCCTTCTCGCCGCCGACCATCAGGGCGTAGCCGTTCTTCAGGCCCCACACGCCGCCCGAGACACCGGCGTCGACGAAGCCGATGCCGCGCTTGCTCAGCTCCTCGGCGTGCTTCTCGTCGTCCGTCCAGCGGGAGTTGCCGCCGTCGACCACCGTGTCGTAGGGCTTGAGGAGGTCCGCCAGACGGTCGATGACGTGCTGGGTGGGGTCGCCGGCCGGGACCATGACCCACACCGTGCGCGGCGCCTCCAGCTGGTTGACGAGGTCGGCCAGGCCGGCCACGTCGGACTTCTCGGGGTCGGTGTCGTAGCCGATGACGGTGTGGCCGGCGTTGCGCAGGCGCTCGCGCATGTTGCCGCCCATCTTGCCGAGACCCACAAGACCGATCTGCATGTCAGTTCACTTCCCGAAGATTGCGGTAGGCGGCCACCAGCGCGGCCGTGGACGGGTCGAGACCGGGGACGTCTGCGCCCTCGGTCAGGGCGGGTTCCACGCGCTTGGCGAGGACCTTGCCGAGTTCGACGCCCCACTGGTCGAAGGAGTCGATGTTCCACACAGCGCCCTGCACGAACACCTTGTGCTCGTAGAGGGCGACCAGCTGGCCGAGGACCGACGGGGTCAGCTCGGTGGCGAGGATCGTCGTGGTCGGGTGGTCGCCCCGGAACGTGCGGTGCGGCACCTGCTCCTCGGGCACGCCCTCGGCCCGCACCTCCTCGGCGGTCTTGCCGAAGGCGAGTGCCTGCGTCTGGGCGAAGAAGTTGGCCATCAGCAGGTCGTGCTG
>NZ_WWIC01000302.1:0-7684 GCF_009872555.1 Streptomyces sp. SID5643 | reverse complement strand
ACCGCCCTGGTCCGCAGCGAACTCCCCCTGCGCTCCGCGGTGTTCGCCCTGGTCCTCGGGCCGCTGGTCATCCCGCAGATCGTCACCGCGCTGGGTCTGTTCCTGTTCTTCGAGCCGGCCGCGATGCTCGGCAGCCCCATCGCGATCGCGTTGGGCCACACCGTGCTGGCCTCACCCATCGCGGTGCTCATCCTGATCGCGACGCTGCGCGGGATCGACGAACGCCTGGAGGACGCCGCGGCCAGCATGGGCGCCGGGCGCCTCACCATCGCCCGGAAGATCACCTTCCCGCTGGCGGCACCCGGGATGATCGCGGCGGCGATCTTCTCCTTCATCACCAGCTTCGACGAGTTCTACATCTCCCAGTTCCTGTCCTCGGTCGACACCGTCACTCTCCCCGTCCAGGTCTACAACTCGCTGACCTTCGAGATCGACCCCAGCGTCACCGCGGTCAGCGCGATCCTCATCGCCTTCGCCATCCTCGCCCTGGGCCTGGTCGCCCTGGTGCGCTGGCTCGGCTCCGGACGACAGGACTCCCTGCTCTCGGTGGAGAACACGGTCGGCGTCGCCACCCCGGGAGGCGAAGCCGTATGACCACCGCCGCCGCTCAGCTGACCGCGGCCACCGCTCAGCGACACCTGCTGCTGCACATGACCGCCAACGGATCGCTCGGCGACGAGGGCGAAGACCTCCTCGTCGTCCAGCGAGGCGAAGGCCCGTACGTCGAGGACGCGGACGGCAGGCGCTACATCGACGGCCTGTCGGGGCTGTACTGCTGCCAGCTCGGTTACTCCTACGGCGGTGAGTTCGCCGAGGCGGCCGAACGGCAGCTGCGCGAACTGTGCTACAGCCCGCTGTGGACAGGGTCCGCACACCCCTCGGCCGTCGAACTCGCCGAGCGGCTGTCCCGGATCGCCCCCGTCGACGTCGAGCACACCTTCTTCTCGAGCGGCGGCGCCGAAGCCGTCGAGACCGCCTGGAAGATAGCCCGCCGCTACCACGCCCTGCGCGGCGAGCCGGGCCGCACCAAGGCGATCGCCCGGCGCGGCGCCTACCACGGCCTGACCATCGGCACTCTGTCGTTCAACGACGACCCTGGCCTGACGGAGCCGTACGGCCCACCGGCGATCGACACCCGGTTCGTGTCGAACACCAACCGCCACGGTCTCGCACCGGAGTTCGCGGACGACGAGGTGTACACGGCATGGCTGCTCGCGGAGTTGGAGGCCGCGATCCTGACCGAGGGTCCCGAGACCGTCGCGATGCTCATCGCCGAGCCGGTGCAGAACCGGGGCGGCTGCATCACCCCGCCCCAGGGTTACTGGCAGGGGTTGCGGGCGCTGGCCGACCGGTACGGCTTCCTGCTCGTCGCCGACGAGGTCATCACGGCCTTCGGCCGGATCGGTGAGTGGTTCGGCGGGGACCGCTACGGCGCCCGCCCGGACATGGTCACCGTCGCCAAGGGCATCACCGCCGGATACGCCCCCCTGGGCGCGACCTTGGTCGGCACCAAAGTCACCGAGGTCATCAACCGGCCCGGCGCGGTCCTCAACCACGGCTACACCTTCGCCGGACACCCGCTGAGCACGGCCATCGCCCTGCGCAACCTTGAGATCATGGAGCGGGACCGCATCCTGGACAACGTCCGCGGTCTCCAGGGCGACCTGGCCAAGCGCATGGCGGCCCTCAAGGACCTGCCGATCGTCGGCGACGTCCGCGGCACCGGGTTCTTCTACTCCTGCGAACTCGTCGGCGACCTCGACGACGGCGCCTTCAGCGCCAAGGCCCGGACCGAGCTGATCGGCGATCTGATCCCGCGTCGATTGCGCGAGGCAGGCCTGCTGGCCCGCGTCTACAACCGCTCCGCACCGCTGGTCCAGATCGCGCCCCCGCTGATCAGCGACCGCGCCCTCCTCGACCGTATCGCCGCGATCATCGCCGGCACCCTCGCCGAGGCGTCGTCCCGCATCTGATCCACGTATTGGGAAGGAACCACATGTACTCCATCGGTCCGCTGACCGTTGCCCCGGGCGAGCGTGCCCACGGCCTCATCCCGGTCGGCACCAGCAGCTACGGCGTGGAGCTCGGCATTCCGCTGATCGTCGTCAACGGCGTCCAGGACGGCCCGGTCCTGTGTGTGGACGCGGGCGTGCACGGCGACGAGTACGACGGGCAGGAGGCCATCCGCCGTGTGCTCGCCGAGATCGACCCGGCCACGCTGCGCGGCACGATCGTCGGCATCCCCTGCCTGAACACCCCGGCCTTCGAGGCGGCCGCCCGCGCCAGCGGCATCGACCACCTCAACCTCAACCGGATCTTCCCGGGCGACGCCGAGGGCTCGTACTCGCAGCGTCTGGCCGCCACCTTCGTCGAGCAGGTCGTGCCGGCCGTCGACGCCGTGGTCGACCTGCACACCGGCGGCGCCTACGGCGAGATCGCCCCCCTCGTCATCCTCCAGGGCGGGTACGAGAACCTGGCGACGGACCTGGCCCTGGCCGCCGGGCACGAACTGGTCTGGAAGGGCGGCAAGTGGGGCGGCACGGTCCGCCACCCCGTCCTCGAAGCCGGCAAGCCCGCCATCACCATCGAGTGCGGCGGCGCCACCTACCGCGAGACCAACGTCGAGCACCACATGCACTCGATCCGCAACATCCTGCGCAGCCTCAACATGATCGACGGCGAGGCGGAGCTGCGTGACAGCTACACGACGGTCTCCGGAACCTTCGCCCGCTCCGCCTCCGGCGGCTTCTTCGTCGCCCGCGCCGAGCCGGGGGAGACGTGCAAGGAAGGCGATCTGATCGCCACCATCACCGACCATTACGGCACCACGCTGGAAGAGGTCACCGCGCCGCAGGACGGCATCGTGCTCTGGGTCCGCCGGATCCGCACGGTCCGCCCGGGCGACGAGGTCGTCATCTTCGGCGAGGTGCTGGGGGAGATCCAGCCATGAGCGACGCACTGCAGCTGACCCAGATGCAGCTGACCGAGTTGCTGATCGACGGCAAGCACCTCCCCGCCGCCGACGGACGTTCCTTCACTGTCCTCGACCCGTCGAACGACACGGCCATCGCCCAGGTGGCGCTGGCCGGCAAGGCGGATGTGGACCGGGCGGTGGCCGCCGCGCGCGCGGCGTTCACGGCGCCCGAGTGGGCCGGGCTGCGTGCCGCCGACCGGGGGCGCATCCTGTACCGGATCGCGGAGGCCATCCGCTACCAGGGCGAACGTCTGGCCCGCCTGGAGAGCCAGGACGTCGGCAAGCCGCTGCGCCAGGCGAAGGCGGACGTCGAAGCGGCCGCCCGCTACTTCGAGTTCTACGCGGGCGTGGCCGACAAGCTCGGCGGCTCGACGATCCCGCTCGGTCCCGGCCTGATCGACTACACCGTGCGCGAGCCGATCGGTGTCTCCGGCCACATCATCCCGTTCAACTACCCTCTCCAGAACACCGCGAGGGGCTCCGCGCCGGCGCTGGCCGCGGGCTGCACGGTGGTGCTCAAGCCGTCCCCCGAGGCACCGCTGACCCCGCTGGAGATCGGCAGGATCGCCCTGGAGTGCGGTCTTCCGCCGGGCGTGCTGAACGTCGTCCCCGGTGACGGGGAGACCGGCGCGGCCCTCGCCGGCCACCCGGACATCGACCAGGTCACCTTCACCGGTTCGGTGCCGACCGGCATCAAGGTCGCCCAGGCGGCCGCCGCCAACGTGGTCCCCTCGGTGACGGAGCTGGGCGGCAAGTCCCCGGTCGTCGTCTTCGCCGACGCCGACTTCGACGCGGCGCTCGGCGCCGTCGCCGCCTCCGCGTTCGGCAACGCCGGGCAGACCTGCTCCGCCGGCACCCGGCTGCTGCTCCAGCGCGGCGCCGAGGAGTTCCTGGACAAGCTCGTCGCGCACGCCGCCTCCCTCAGTGTCGGCCCCGGTCTCAGCGACCCGGACGTCGGCCCCCTCGTCGCCGCACGACAGCGGGACCGGGTCCTCGGCTACCTGGAACTGGCCCGCGAGGAAGGCGCCGTGGCACGGGCCGGCGGAGGCGCCCCCGCCGACCCCGAACTCGCCGACGGCTACTACGTCCAGCCGACGGTCCTCACCGGACTGGACAACCAGGCCCGGTGTGCCCGCGAGGAGATCTTCGGCCCCGTCGTCACGGTCATCGAGTTCGACGACGCGGACGAGGCACTGGAGATCGCCAACGACAGCCCGTACGGCCTGGCCTCGTACGTGTGGACCCGCGACATCGACAAGGCGATGCGGCTGGCCGAGGGCATCCGGGCGGGCCAGGTCTATGTCAACGCCACCGGCGTCGGCACCGGCGTCGAGCTTCCCTTCGGCGGCTACAAGCACAGCGGCTGGGGCCGGGAGAAGGGCCTCGAAGGCCTGGCCAGCTACCTGCAGACCAAGAACGTCTGCATCGGATTCGGGAACCGGTCATGAGATACCGCCCGCTCGGAGAGGGCGGCCCGACCGTCTCGGTGGTCGGCGTGGGCGGGAACAACTTCGGCGCCCGCCTCGACGAGGACGGCACGAAGGCCGTCGTCCACGCCGCGCTCGACGCCGGGATCACCCTGTTCGACACCGCCGACATGTACGGCGGGTCCGGCGAACGGGGCGGTTCCCGCGGCGACGGTGAACGGCTCCTCGGCGCCGCGCTCAAGGGCAGCCGTGACCACGTGGTCCTGGCCACCAAGTTCGGCATGGAGATGAGCCGGGAGGCCGACCTGTACGGTCCGCGTGGATCCCGCGCCTACATCCGGTACGCGGTGGAGGCGTCACTGCGCCGGCTCGGCACCGACCGGATCGACCTTTATCAGTACCACGAGCCGGACGGCGTCACCCCGCTGGAGGAGACCGTCGCCGCGCTCCAGGAGCTGGTCCACGAGGGCAAGATCCGGTACATCGGTTGCTCCAACCTCCCGGCCGAGCAGGTCTCGGGCGCCTTCGTGTCCACCCAGGACCGCTACCACCTGCTCGACCGCGGCGTTGAGCAGAACCTGATCCCGGCCTGCCTGCGCCACGGCGTCGGTCTACTGCCGTACTACCCGCTGGCGAACGGCCTGCTCAGCGGCAAGTACCGGCGCGGCGAGGAGCCCCCGCCCGGCAGCAGGCTGTCCTGGCGGCAGGGCTGGCTCACCGATGCGGCCCTCGACAAGGCCGAGGCGCTCACCGCCTACGGCGCCGAGCGTGGCCTGACCCTCCTCCAGGTGGCGATCGGCGCCCTGGCGGCCCTGCCGGCCGTCGGCTCCGTCATCTGCGGCGCCATGACTCCGCACCAGGTCACCGCCAACGCGGCGGCGGCCGACTGGATACCGAGCCCGGCCGACCTGGCCGTGCTCGACGCGATCGTCGCCCCCGGCGAACGCGTCGTCTGAAGCCCCCCACCCCTGTTGAGAGAACCGCGAGAGCAAGGCTGGACACCATGCGAGAGATCGTCACCTTCGACGCCTACGCCACCCTGATCAACTTCGAGCTCGGTCCCACCACCCTGAAGGTCCTGGAGGACCGGCTCGACCTGGACAACCTGGATGTCGACGAGTTCCTCGACGACTTCCGCGTGATGCGCTTCCAGGCCGTCCTGGAGGCCTACCGCCCCTACCACGAGGTCCTGCACTCCAGCCTGCGCAACGCCATGCGCCTGCACGGCCTGGAGTACCGCGAGACCGACGGCGAGGCCCTCGTGGACGCCGTCCCCACCTTCGGCCCCTGGCCGGAGGTCCCGGACGCCCTGCGGAAGCTGAAGACCAAGTACGAGATCGCCATCATCTCCAACTCCGACGACAACCTGATCGCGCGGAACGTCGAGAACATCGGCGTCGAGTTCGACTACGTCATCACCGCCCAGCAGGCCGGTGCCTACAAGCCGGACCGCCAGACCTTCAAGCACGCCTTCCGGACGATGGGTGTCGAGTCGTCGCAGGTCATCCACGTCGCCCAGGGCTGGGAGTACGACCACATCCCGACCCGCGACCTGGGCCTGAAGCGCCGGGTGTGGATCAACCGCTACGGCCGCAAGGGCAGCGCCGACTACCAGCCGTACGACGAGCTGCCCGACCTGTCGGGCCTGCCGAAGCTCCTCGGCTGCTGACCGACGGCGCAACCGGCGAAACAGACAGAGAACACAGAGGACGCACGCCATGAAGCAGATCCCCTACTGGATGGACACAGCCCCCGCCCTGCCCGACCGTTCCGGGAAGGACCTGCCCGACGAGGCCGATGTGGTGGTGATCGGCGGCGGCCTCACCGGCCTGTCCACCGCCTATCACGCCGCTCGCAAGGGTGCCCGGGTCGTCCTCGTCGAGAAGGACCAGGTCGGTTCGGGTGCCTCCGGGCGCAACGGCAGCCACTGCAACCCCGGCATCACCATCAGCCCGGCCCAGGCCCGCCAGCGCTACGGGCAGGAGCGTGCTCGCGAGCTCTACGACGCGTTCCGCTACGCTGTGGACCTCGTCGAGGAGATCGCGGTCAGGGAGAACATCGACTGCGACTTCCACCGTGCCGGGCGCCTCGGCTTGGTCTGCAAGCCCAAGCACCTCGAGGGCATGCACGCCAAGCAGCGCGACCTGGCCGAGAACTTCGGCCACGAGACGGTCGTCCTGAGCAAGAGCGAGCTGCGCGCCGAGCTGGGCTCGGATCATTACCACGGCGCCCTGCTCGACCCGCTCGGCGCAGCTCTGCACGTGGGCAAGTTCGTCGTCGGCCTGGCGGACGCCGCCGAGCGTGCCGGTGCCGAGATCCACGAGCGCAACGCCGCCACCGGCCTCACCCGCCTCCCTGGCGGTGGTTTCGTGGTGGAGACCATGCGCGGCACCATCCGTGCCAAGCAGGTCATGGCGGCGACGGATGCCTACACCGACAACGCGATGTCGTGGTTCCGCAAGCGGCTGATCAACGTCGGCAGCTTCATCATCGTCACCGAGCCGCTGGGGGAGGCGCGCGCCAAGGAACTCATCCCCAACGGCCGCCTGCTGGTCGCCCACAAGAACGTCGGCAACTACATCCGTCTCACCCCCGACAACCGCCTCGCCTTCGGCGGCCGGGCCCGCTTCGCCCCGTCCAACCCGGCGTCCGACGTCAAGAGCGGTGACATCCTCAAGCGGGAGATGACGGAGATCTTCCCGCAGCTGGCGGGGGTGCGCATCGACTACGTGTGGGGCGGCATGGTCGGCTTCTCCTGGGACCGCATTCCGCACGCGGGTGACGTCAACGGCCTGTACTACTCGATGGGTTACTGCGGCCACGGCGTCCAGATGGCCACGTACATGGGCCGCGCGGTCGCCGAGATGATGGACGGCAATCCGGAGGCCAACCCGATGCGCGGCTTCGGCTTCCCGAAGGTGCCCGTCCCCTTCTACAACGGCACACCCTGGTTCCTGCCGTTCGGCGGCGCCTACTACAAGGCGAAGGACCGCCTGCTCTGAGCCGGTACCGACACAGGTGACACCACGGGGGCCTTCCACGCAGCGGCGCGGAAGGCCCCCACCCTTCCTCCCGAGAGAGACCCCCAGCCCATGACCGCCGCCACCCGCTCCGAGCACGATCTGCTCGGTGACCGTGACGTCCCCGCCGATGCCTACTGGGGAGTTCACACCCTGCGGGCCACGGAGAACTTCCCCATCACGGGCATGACCATCTCCGCGTACCCGCATCTGATCGACGCCCTTGCCGCGGTCAAGGAGGCCGCCGCCCTCGCCAACGAGGA
>NZ_WWIC01000301.1:0-16977 GCF_009872555.1 Streptomyces sp. SID5643 | reverse complement strand
CCGCCGGTGAAGGAGACCATGCGCACGTCGGGGGCGGCGACGATCGCGGCGGCGATGTCGGCGTCGCCGTTGACGACGGTGACGATCTCCTCGGGCAGGCCGGCCTCGATGAGGGTGTCTACCAGGCGCAGCGCGGACAGCGGGGTGAGGGCGGACGGTTTGAGGATGACCGCGTTGCCGCCGGCGACGGCCGGGCCGAGTTTGTGGGCGACCAGGTTGAGGGGGTCGTTGAAGGGGGTGATGGCGGCGATGATGCCCAGCGGCTCGCGGGTGAACCAGCCCTGCCGTTTCTCCGAGCCCTCATAGGAGTCGAAGGGGATGACCTCACCGGCGTTGCGCCGTGCCTCGGCCGCGGACAGGGAGAGGGTGTTGACCGCGCGGGCGACTTCCTTGCGGGCCTGGGTGATGGTCTTGCCGGCCTCGCTGACGATGAGCTGGGCGAAGGACTCGGCGCGCTGCTCGATCAGGTGGGCGGCGCGTTCCAGGACCGCGGCTCTGGAGGCGCGGGAGAGCGCGGCGGCGGTGCGGCGCCCGCACCTGGCCTGCTGCAGGATGCCGCCGATGGCGCCTGAGGCGACGGTGGGGACCGAGGCGATGACCTCGCCGGTGTAGGGGTTGTGCACGGGCGCCGTGTCGGCGCCGAGTTCGATGCTGGGGGGTACGGCGGTGTCAGACACGGTGAGTCTCCTTCAGGACGGGGGGCGTGGGCGCGGCGTAGTTGTCGGCGTGGCGCTGGTGGATGGCGGTGATGTCCGACAGCAGGGCGTAGGCGGTCTCGATGCGGCCGGCGCCCGGCCCGGACACCGTGACGGTGCCGAGGAGGCTCGGGTCGTGGACGTCGATGGTGCCTCGGGCGCCCGCTCGGCCGCCGCCGATGCGGGCGACGGCCTCATGGGCGGCGGCCCGGGCGGCCGGGTCGGCGGTGAGGAGTTGTGTGGTGGAGGTCTGGCCAAGGTGACCAGGCCGGGGTCGAGGCCGTACCGCTCAGCCTCGTGCGCTTTCTGCTCGGTGGCGGCGGTAGTCGTCGAGCCAGCCAAGACCTTCGCTCGTGCCGGCGCGGGGGCGGTACTCGCAGCCGGTCCACCCGTCGAAGCCCAGCTCGTCGACGACGTCGAGCAGGTGGCGGACGTTGAACTCCCCCTGGTCGGGCTCACCCCGGTCGGGCACGCCCGCGATCTGCAGATGACCGACCCGGCCGGTCGGCAGGTCGCGGCGCAGGGTCGTGGTGAGGTCGCCCTCGACGATCTGGCAGTGGTAGAGGTCGAGCTGCACCTTGAGATTCGAGGCTCCCACCTCCTGCACCACGGCGTGGGCCTCGGCCTGGGTGCTCAGGAAGTATCCGGGCATGTCGCGGCCGTTGATCGGCTCGATCAGGATGTCCACGCCCGCGGCGGCGGCCCGTTCCGCGGCCCAGGCCAGGTTGGTCAGGTAGGTGTCGCGGTGCTTGGCCCGCTCGGCCGGTGTCGCGTCCGGTCGGAGAAGCCCGGCCATCAGGTGCACCCGAGGGCAGCTCAGAACCCCCGCGTACTCCAGCGCCCGGTCCACGCCGGAACGCGTCTCCGCCTCACGTCCGGGCAGTGCCGCCATTCCGCGCTCTCCGGATTGCCACGCTCCTGCGGGTGCGTTGAAGAGCACCTGCACCAGGCCGTGGTCGTCGAGCCGGCGGCGCAGCTCGGCGGCGTCGTACGCATAGGGGAAGAGGTACTCGACCCCCTGGAAGCCATCAGATGAGGCCGCGGCGAAGCGGTCGAGGAAATCGTGCTCGTTGTACATCATGGACAGGTTCGCTGCGAACTTCGGCATGCTGTCTCCTGTGTTCCGGACGGGGACGGCCCCGGTCAGTGGTTCAGTCACCTCGCTCCGCAGCCCCCCTCCCATTGCGTTTGCGTGGTCTCCCAGGCCGTCGCCGTGGCATGGGCAGGTTCAGCCGTCTGCTCACGCAGCACACGCACCGCGTTCTCCGTTCCGCTGCGCGGGCTGGAGAGCACGGGCTTGCCGACCGCTTCGGCGATCGTGGGACCCAGCCGTGCCATGGACGCCTGGGCCAGCACGATCACGTCGACCTCCTTGGCCAGCGCCCGTGCCCCGTCCAGCACTATCGCGTCGTGGCCGTCGCGGTCACCGGACATCAGCACCGGGAAAGCGCCCTCGCACAGCCGCTCCAGGACGGTGATGTCGCGACCGGCCGCCCGGGCTTTCTCCTCGACGAGGGCACAGGTCGGCGGCAGCGTCGTGGGGACCGTCGCCAGGACGCCGATGGCGTCAGCGGTCTCGACCGCTGACGCGGCCATCGCGTCGTCGATCTTGACGATCGGGACGGAGACCAGGCGTCGGGCCACGTCGATGGCCGGGCCGACCGAGGAGCAGGCGGAGAAGATGACGTCGGCGCCCGCGGCCTGCGCGGCCTGGGCCAGGTGCACCATGCGCTGCGTGCTGGCAGGTGAGACCTCACCGTCGCGCACCACGGCGGCGAGCACGTCGCTGTCGACGAAGTGCAGGACCTTGGCGTCCGGCGCGAGTTCCGAGAGGTACTCGTTGATGACCGAATCGGGGCTGACGAACAGCAAACTGGTGTGCAGTACGGCGATCGAGGCAGTGGTGGACATGATGTCTCCAACAGGGTGCGGGTATCGGCCCGCGTGCCCAGGAGGGCACGAGAGCGCGTGACAGAGTGGTGCGAACTGCGCGCAGCGCGCACGGCCGGAGGGCGGACGACGGTCTTGTGTCCGCCGGTGCGGTGCGGCTCCAGGCGGCGGGGCCGCGTTCAGGTCATGCGTCTGCCCCCTCGGCGCGGGGGCTCAGGCGGCCGATGACCTCCAGGGCGGCGTCCCGGATCGCGTCGCGGCCCGCCGCCCACAGGGAGACGACGTCGGAGCCGGGCAACGCGGACGGGAGGGTCACGCGGGTGGCCTCCAGGTAGGCGCGGCGCAGTTCGGCGTTGACGTTGACCTTGGCGACGCCTCGGGCGAGGGCGCCGTGCAGTTCCTCGACGGGCAGACCGCTGGCGCCGTGCAGGACGAGCGGGACGGTTACGGCCTCGTGGATCGCGGCCAGTCGCTCCAGGTCCAGGCGGACCGGGTGCTGGGTGAAGCCGTGGACGTTGCCGACGGCGACGGCGAGTGCGTCCACGCCCGTCGCGGCCACGAATTCGGCCGCTTGCTTCGGGTCGGTCATCGCCGCGGTGTGCGCGACGGCGTCGGTGGAGACGTCCTCGTCGCCGGGGAGGGCACCGAGTTCGGCCTCCACCCAGGCGCCGTGGTCGCGGGCCCGGCGGACCGCCTCCTTCGTCAGCGCGATGTTCTCGGCGAACGGCAGGTGGGAGCCGTCGATCATGACGGAGGTGTAGCCCGCCTCGAGGCAGGCGGTGATCTCGTCCAGGTCCCGGCTGTGGTCGAGGTGCACCCCGAGAGGGGCCGTGGAGCGTGCGGCGGCGTCCAGCGCCAGCCGCATCAGGGCCTCGCGCCCGGCGTGCTTGAAGGGACTGGAGCCCGCCTGGATGACGACCGGCCGTCCGGCGGCCTCGGCGGCGGCCGTGATCCCCTGGACCGTCTCCAGGTTGTAGGCGACGAACCCGGGCACGGCGTGACCGGCGGCCGCGGCCTCCTTCAGGGCATCGATTCCGTGCAGCAGCATCAGGCACTCCTGAGCAGGTCGAGGGCGTCGGCGAGGGCGTCGTCGCCCCCGACGTTCCCGGCGAAGACGATGTAGGGGATGCCGGCGGCGGGGCCGTCCACGGGCTCCCAGAGCGAGACGATGCCCGGCAGCAGCGTGCCCCGGGCCCAGGCACGACGGATCCGAAGGCCGTGGGTGGCGGTGTCGCTGGAGGTGATACCGCCCTTGGCGACGACGAAAGCGGGCCGCCGAGTGGCGTTGACCTGGCGCACGGCCTGAACGAGCGCGGCGGAGACCTTGCGGGAGATCGCCAGACTGTCGTCCGCGTCGGCACCCGTCACCAGCACCCGAGAGGTGCGGATCACGGCGTCGGCCGAGTCCAGCGCGCCGGCGGCCGCGGCCGCGACCTCGGCGATATGGGCGTCACGCCGCTCCTCGTCGAGCAGCAGGGCCACGTCCAGCTCGTACTCGGCGATCCCGCCTCGCTCCCGCAACCGGTCCAACTGCCGTGTCGTCAGCGCGACATGGGACCCCACGACGATGAGACCGTGCGGCGCGTGGCTGCGCAGCGGGCGCAGTTCGGCCGGGGTGAGCGGTGCACGCCCGGCCTGTCCGGCGCGGGCCCTGACGAAGGACGGCCCGACCCGGTACAGCAGCCGCGTGCCGTTGTCCTCCGCCTGAGCGAGGGCCAGGGCGAGCACCCGCAGATCGTCGTCGCACACCGCGTCGACCACGGCCACCCGTCCGCCGCGCAGCGAGGACAGCAGCCGCGCCGTGTGCTCCGGGCCGCCGCCGCGCAGGTCGTCGAGGGTGACGCGCAGGACCTCCTCCGCGGGCACGCGTCCGCCCGTCTTCTCCTCGACCCACTCGGGC
This sequence comes from Streptomyces sp. SID5643, assembly GCF_009872555.1. Taxonomy (NCBI): domain Bacteria; kingdom Bacillati; phylum Actinomycetota; class Actinomycetes; order Kitasatosporales; family Streptomycetaceae; genus Streptomyces; species Streptomyces sp. SID5643. Next base: position 12,492 of record NZ_WWIC01000301.1, on the reverse strand, counting down.
AGTGAGGAGCTGCGGTAGCCGAAGGTGGCGTCGCGGGCGAACTCGCTCATCCCGACCGGCAGCAGCCCGTCGGCCGTCCGCATCCAGTGGCGGGAGCTGACGGTCAGCCGGCCCGCCTCGATGTAGGCGGGGACCAGCACCACACCGTCCGGAGCACCTGCGCCCAGCCCGGTCAGCTCTTCGGCGAGGACATCGGTCTCCAACGGGAAGTGGCCGCGCAGCGTCGAGTCCCCACGGCTGGCCAGAACGCAGCCGGTGCCCTCGGCCGTCGACGCCGCGTGCAGGGCGCGGACCACCTCGCGGTTACGGGCGACGGCATCCTCCGGGGACAGGCTGCGGGTGTTGGTAAGGACGAAGAAGACGGCACTGTCCTGGCGCAGCGCCCAGCGCAGGTCCTCCACCGTCCAGGACGTCAGGACGGGCACGTCGGCGACCGTCTGGGTGCCGGTCGGATCGTCGTCGAGGACGACGAGACGGGGACCGCCGGATATCCGGGCGGCCACTTCCGCGGCGCTCACCTCACGCACCGGGGGAAGCCCTTGAAGCACCGCTGCCTCGGGGATAGGCCGCGTCTGGGCATGGAGGGGTAGGGACATGGCGAATTCCTGCTCCCTTACGGGTAGTTGGGGGGAACGTCAGTCGGGGTCGCGCTTGATCACGTCACACCAGGGCCTGACCGGGTCCCGCGACGGCCTCGGGACGGAGCAGCTCGGCGAGGGCGCCGGCGGGCAACAGGCCCTTGTCCAGGACGAGTTCGGCGACCCCGCGTCCGGTGGCGAGGGCCTCCTGGGCGATGCCGGTGGCCGCCTCGTAGCCGATGTACGGGTTGAGGGCGGTGACCAGGCCGATCGAGTTCTCCACCGCCGCGCGTAGCGCCTGGGTGTTGGCCGTGATCCCCGCGACGCACCGCTCGGCCAGGGTCAGGCACGCGCGCTGAAGGTGCGTGATGCTCTTCGAGAGGGAGTGCCAGATGATCGGTTCGAAGGCGTTGAGCTGGAGCTGTCCGGCCTCGGCGGCCATGGTGATGGTGACGTCGTTGCCGATCACCTCGAAGGCGACCTGGTTGACGACCTCGGGGATCACCGGGTTGACCTTGCCCGGCATGATCGACGAACCAGCCTGTACGGGCGACAGGTTGATCTCGCCGAGCCCGGCGCGCGGCCCGGACGACAGCAGCCGCAGGTCGTTGCAGCTCTTGGAGAGCTTGACCGCGATCCGCTTGAGCACACCGGACATCTGCACGAACGCCCCGCAGTCCTGGGTGGCTTCCACCAGGTTGGCGGCGGTGACCAGCGGCAGTCCGGTGATGGCGGCGAGGTGGCGGCGGGCGGCCTCGGCGTAGCCGACGGGGGCGTTGAGACCGGTGCCGATGGCGGTGGCACCGAGGTTGATCTCATGGATCAGCTCCACGGCCTCGGAGAGCCGGCTGCGGTCCTCCTCGACCATGACCGCGTACGCCGAGAACTCCTGACCGAGCGTCATCGGGACCGCGTCCTGGAGCTGGGTGCGGCCCATCTTGAGGATGCCCCGGAACTCGACCGCCTTGGCTGCGAAGGCGTCCTGGAGTACGAGCATGGACCTGAGCAGGCCGTGCACCGCGAACACCGTCGCGATCTTGACCGCGGTCGGATAGACGTCGTTCGTCGACTGGCCGAGGTTGACGTCCTCGTTGGGGTGCAGGTGCTCGTACCGGCCCTTCTCGTGGCCCAGCAGCTCCAGCGCCCGGTTGGCGATCACCTCGTTGGCGTTCATGTTGGTCGAGGTGCCCGCCCCGCCCTGGATGACGTCGACGACGAACTGGTCGTGCAGCTTGCCCTCACGGATCTCACGGCACGCCTGGACGATGACGGCGGCCTTCCTCGGCTCCAGCAGGCCGAGTTCCTCGTTCGCCAGGGCGGCGGCCTCCTTCACGGCGGCCAGAGCGTCGATCAGATGCGGGCAGGCGGCAATCGGCGTGCCTGTGATGGCGAAGTTCTCCCGGGCGCGCAGGGTGTGGATGCCCCAGTACGCCTCGGCGGGGACGTCGCGATGACCGAGCAGGTCGTGCTCGCTGCGGTGCGCTACGGCGGTCATGGCAGGCCGGGCCTTCTCTCGGAGCGTGTTCAGGCGTGCGGGTGCGTGGGGTGCGGCAAGAGGGCGAGCGATCACGACCCGCCAGGGCGGTGCGACTTGCCACGGCCACAGCCGCGGAAAGTCCGGGCACTCTCACCGCCGTCGGTACCGGCTCACAACGACTCGTCCTTCGCCTTGTCGCGGGCGCCGCCGGACGGCAGGAACCAGGCGGTGCCGCCGTAGAAGGGGACGGGCGCCTTCGGCCATCGCCGGGCGGGCGGCAGGACCTCGGCCCGGAGGCCGTCACCGGGGGCGAGGGCGAGGCGGTGGTTCTTGTTCGTCATAGGCCGATTGCAGCAGCGGGCCGGGCAGCGCGTCCAAGACGCAATCCCGATGTGGCTTATAAGGCCGTCCTATAAGGCGGTCTCTATCGCGGTCCAGTCGGCTCTGCGTCCGGGAGACCATCGCCGCGGCGGACGGCGGACGGCGGACGGCGGACGGCGGACGGCGGACGACGGGCTGCGGGCGGCTGATCAGCGCGATACGCAGCCGCTTCGATCCGGAACACACCTTCCGCAGGCCGTGAGCTGGACCGTTTGGGGGCCTCGCCTGTCCGGCCCGTCCTCCCAGACCCCGAGGTGCCGACCCGGGACGGCCGCCCGGCGCCAGGAACAAACACTGGGCCCCCGCTGGGACTTCGGCAAGACGTCAAACGCCCCCAGCCCCTCAAAGCTATCGGCAAGCCCTAAGGGTCTTGGTGATAATGAACAATCTCCACGGCAGCCCGCTGTCCACAGACGGCCCCCGGCAGGCTTCTTGAGCTATGGACATCAACTCGCCGGGCATCGCCCGGAACAGCAAGAAGACGCCGCGCTGCGAACGCCACGACGCCCTCCTCCAGGCCGAGGAGCGCACCGAGTTCGCGGCCCGGTTCCCGGCCGGCCACCAGGCGCAGATGGCGTTCCTCCTGGCCAACTACGCCGGCAACGCCTCCCTGGTCGCCGCGCTCTTGGGTACTGGAGTGCGTACGGTGCGCCGCCACTGCCGTGGGTGGCCGCCACCGCCCGGGGTCCGGCTGCGCCGGGCCCTGCGCCGCCGGGTCGTGGACCTCGTGTGCCCGCGGTGCCTGTCCGATCGTGCGGTGGAACAGGCGCGCCAGGCGAATCGGGAAGCCCGGCGCGCGGCCCGACGGCTTCCGCATGATCGGGGCGGCATGGATCGCTGACGCACCGGGTGCCCGAGAACCTTCAGCTCCCTCAGAACGCTGAAAGCTTTTCTGCATTGGTGATAGTGAAAAGCTGACATGGATGCGGAAGTTGCATGAGTTCAGGTATGATGGTGACATGGGATTGCGCTTGGAGGAGTCGCTGCGGCTGACGGTGGCCGCGTTGATGCAGGTAACGGGTGAATCGCAGCGGTCGGTCGCGGGGGTGCTGGGACTGACGCAGACACAGGTGTCGCGCCGGCAGTCGGGCGCCATCTCCTGGAGCCTGCGCGACGTCGACGTCCTGGCCGAGCATTACGGCATCGGCGCGCTGGATCTCCTGGCGGGTCCGACCAGGGCATGCGAGGCGCTGCCCGCCGACAGGCGCCGTACCGTGCGGACCGAAGCGAGGGGGACGGGCCGGTGAGCGACTTCGACGCGATCGACTCGCTGCTTGACGCCGTCGGCCCCCAGGCCGAACTCCCGCCCTGCCACGTGCGCCGCGAGCTGCGGGAGCGGGCTCGGCTGTCCAAGGCACAGGTGGCACGCGCGCTCGGCGTGAGCCCCTCAACCCTCAGCGGGTGGGAAAGCGGCCGGGACCCGGCCGGCGAGATCCGCACCAAATACGCCTACCTGCTGGACGGACTGAACGCCAAGCTCGCCACCGAGACCGAGACGGCGCCGGCTGCGGAGCAGCCCGTCACGTCAGGCACGGCCGCGACTGTCACCCCTTTGTCTTCGCCCGACCTCGGCCAGGACGAGGACGGGGACGATGTGGAGCTGCTCGTCGCCCCCGAGCCCTGTGTGCTGTGCGGCCATCCCGCCGGACAACGCGTGGCGGGGTTCGCTCAGCACCTGACCCCGGCCGACTGCCGGCCCACCGCCACCGGGGCCCCAGCTGCCCCACCAGCCGGACAGCCCACCGCGCACACCTCGAAAACGCCGCTGCGCACGACACGTCCGGCACGTGCGACTCAGCGTTCCAAGGGCCCGGCCCGCCACGCGTTCCAGGAGACGTCCGGCCCGGTCGACCTGATCCGCGAGGCCGTGCAGGGTGCGCTTGCCGAGCACCGGGGCGACGTCGACGCAGCCACGGCGGCGCTGGTGAAGCGGGCCATCCCGGACGCGATGCGACTGCTGGACGAGACCCGTAAGGGCGCCCGCTACGACGTGATCGCGCACCCCTGGATCCCCGACATCCTCAAGAAGCAGACCGCGCGCGGCGCGGACCAGATCTGGGAAGCCCGCCCCAAGTGGACCCGCCACGAACTCCCGCCCGGCCGGCATCAGGTGACCGCGCTCGACATCAACGGCGCCTACCTCTCCGCCCTCAAGACGCACCTCCCCCTGGGCCAGCTCGAGCACTCCACCGGCCTCGCCCACGACCGCCGCCGCTCCGGAGTCCACCTGATCACCCCGCCCGAGTGGGAGCACGAGGCGGTGCTGCCCAACCCGATCGGCCAGCGGGACGAGCCCGGCCCCCTGTGGGTCACCGAGCCGACGCTCCGCCTCCTGCTGCGCCTGTCCGGCCCCAAGCACCAGCTGTGCGAGCCTCCTCAGATCCACGAGTCGTACACCTCCGGGGCCACGGAGAACCTGCTGGAGAAGTTCCGTATCGCCCTGAAGGACGCCCGCGACACGGCGATCGAGCAGGGCGACAGGGTGACGCTGGAGTACGTGAAGGCGATGTACTCGAAGTTCGTCTCCACCATGGGGGAGTCGAACTACAACCGGCAGCTCTACCGCCCGGACTGGATGCACCTCATCCGCAGCCAGGCCTTCGCCAACCTCTGGCTCAAGGCACTCAAGGCCCATGACGAGGGCCTGGCCGTCGTCCGGGCGATGGGCACCGACGAACTCCACGTCATCGGTGACTGGCGCCGTGTCTTCGCCGAAGGCCGCGCTGTTACCGAGGTCAAGGTCAAGGACACGTACACCGCCGGAACCGACGACGCTGAGCACGAAGGCGAGGGGGAGTAGTGCCGGAGAAGAACATCGACTTCGGGAGGTTCGGCGCCCGGGGCATCAAGGGCAGCGACGCCGTCGCGCGCAAACTCGACGAACTCGCGGGCGGCATCGCCACTCCCGTGACCGCCAAGCGCGGCTGGATGGCGCGCCTGCACTACCTGACGAAGTCGACCCAGACCCTGAAGGCCGCGCAGGACGCCGGACTCACCGTGACCCACCGGACGCTGAAGGCCTGGCTGGAGGGCAAACGCCGCCCCTCCAAGACCAGCCTGGAACGCATCGACCAGGCGTACCGGACGGTGCGCCGGCACAACGTCGCCCGCCATCTCCTCAGACGCCTCAACCGCGACGGACGCGGCACCCGGGTGGAGATCCACCCGCTCAACCAGTCCCAGGTGCCGCAGCAGCTGCAGCGCGTGGTGGAGTACCGGACGATGAACGTGCGCCGCTGGGACCGCATCGTCGGCTCCTGGGCGGCCAGCGACCATCAGGGCCTCGACGCCGCGTGGCAGGACACGATCGTCGACCTCGGCTCGCAGTGGGGCCAGTACGAATACGTCACCAACGTCGGCTTCGCCGCATAGAGCCGGCGCCGAAACGTGGTCTCCGGCGCCTGCTGGGATGGCGTACGGTGGGGGACACCGACGCGGGGTGGAGCAGCTCGGTAGCTCGCTGGGCTCATAACCCAGAGGCCGCAGGTTCAAATCCTGTCCCCGCTACTGCCGAAGAAGCCCGGATCTACACGATCCGGGCTCTTTCGCGTTCCCTGGACGATCCTCACCGCGCCATCTGTTTTCTCCCGCCTGGCGCCGCCGCGTCGGCACAGGTCACCATGGATACGCGGGCGTGTCGGGGCCGTGACATCCCCTCAGCGGCCGCTCAGCCCTGCACACAGTGAAGAAGGTGGTGGGGTGTGGTCGGCGTGGCTGCTTCGGGGACCGGGGGTGGCAGGTGCGCGGACTGAGCGTCGGCACGACCCCCGCGCCGTCCGCAACTCGATGGGCTGCACGAGAGGCCCGGCACTGAATTGTCGTACAGTTCGGACCTCTGCGAACGAACTTGGTAGGCGATCCGCTCCGGTCGCCGCCAGGGCGAACTGGTCGGCCTCCTTGGCCGTGCCCGGCCGACTGCCGTCCGGCAGACGGACGGACTACAAGTCCACTTCAAAGTAGTCGCCTTTGTGGAGATTGCAGATCCAGTGGGCGAGCTGGACGTTGAGCAGCGTGTGCTCGCCCCCTGCGGTGAGCGGGATGCGGTGATCAAGGGTTGCGCACCACATGTCGGGCCAGGCCCGTTCACGCTCGACGGCCGTCTTGCATATCTGGCAGATCCAGCCGTCGCGTTCGTACACCGCGAGAGGATCCAGACGCTCGACGGTGGCCTCCAGGCCCAGCTCGCGGGATCCGGGCGGCGTAGCTGCCGGCCGCACGCGACACGCGCTGCAGGCGCTCGGACCGGGCTGCGTAGGCGGGTGTCCACAGCCGAGGCACGGCCTCCTTGCCGCATACGAAGGCTGTCCAGGTGTACTCCAGGTCCGTCTCGTCCACATCACGGATGATTTCCGTGTACCACCGCCACGTCCCGCCCTCTGCCTCGAAGGGCCCGAAGGTGTCATCCAGTGGCTTCAGGCCCAGGAAGGCTCCCAGGATCAAAGACGTCGGAGTCCACGTATGGTCAGTCAGGTAGTAGAACGCCGCGCCGGTCTGCGTGTGGACGGACAGCGCCACCTGCTCCAGTTGCCAGCTGTTGCCGCTGTGCGGTCTCACCTGCCAGGGGATGGCGTAATCCGGCAGATCGACGCGCAGTGGACGGCGATGACGGAACCGTGCCGTTCCACCACGTCGCCCGGCTTGGGCGAGTAGCCCTGGATCTCATACGGAAAGAGCGAGCCAGCAGGCAGAGTGCGAAACGCCCGCGCACGCCGGCCGCCTCGAGGCCGCCGCCGCGTGCGCCGCCACCGTGACAGCAACCGCCGCAAGCCGCCACAGCGCCGCCGCTCTCGCGGAGCAGGCAGCCCACGCGGCAGGCTTCACTTCCCCGGCCGAAGCCTCGGCCGCCCGCCTGCCCGACGACGAACTCACCGCGATCGAGAGCCAAATCACCCACTGGCGTGAACAGTGCCTCGTATTGACCGCCCGGCTCGCCGAACCCGAACTGCAGGCAGCCATCGACCAGCCTCCGGCCGACCTCGAGCACGCCGTCACCGAACTGAACACCGCCACCGCAACCCACACCCGCACGGCAGCCCTCGCCACCCAGGCCGCCGACCGGACAACCGCCCTGGCCACCCTCACCGCTCAGCTGGACACCCACATCCAGCGCCTGGAACCCCTCGAGGACACCTACCGCACCGTCGATCACCTCCACGGCCTCATCAGCGGCGGCTCACCCAGCAACCAGCTCCGCATGCAACTGGAGTCCTACGTACTGGCAGCCCGCCTCGAAGACGTCGTCGACGCCGCCAACACCCGCCTGTCACGCATGTCCCACCACCGCTTCACCCTCGTCCACTCCGACGACAGAGCCGCCCGAGGCGCCAAATCAGGCCTGGACCTCAAGGTCCTCGACGCCTGGAGCGGACACAAACGCCACACCGACACCCTCTCCGGCGGCGAATCCTTCTACATCTCCCTGGCCCTCGCCCTGGGCCTGGCCGACATCGTCACCGCCGAAGCCGGCGGCCAGGCACTGGACACCCTCTTCATCGACGAAGGCTTCGGCACCCTCGACGAAGACACCCTCCACCAAGTCCTCGACGTCCTGGACTCCCTACGCGCCCACGACCGCACCGTCGGACTCATCAGCCACGTCCCCGAACTCCGCCGCCGCATCACCCAACGCCTGCACATCTCCAAGAACATCGACGGCTCCACCCTCACCCACCTGACCGAAGCGGCCGAATGACCCCACGACGGACGCCGGACCCGCCCTCGCCGACGAAACGCAAGCCCCAGGCCACGCACACTCACTGATCTTCAACCTGCCGTCGGCCCAAGGCGTAGCCACAACCGCCGGGGCTGCCTGTACCCCTCTCGGCCCCGCCGAGAAAGGCAGCCCCACAGCGCTCCCGCGTCGAAAGCCGCCCATCCCTGAAGGCACCCGACCTGCCTCCCAGAAGGAGCGCATCGAACACGTACTGCTTCATGCCATTTCTGCATGTGATCGAAGTGACGGAAACAGAGCACTGCGGTGCATGAGCACCTGCATCGGCCACCGCAGCCGTACCAGAACACGCCAGTCCAGTCCGCATGACAGGAGTTTCCGCAGATCCGAGAACCACTGTCCCGCATGTTCGAACACCGCCGGACCCGTGACCGCATCACGGCGCGATTTCGAGGCACTGCCAAGGCCTCCGCTGATCAAACCGGCGGATTTGTCAGTGCCCGCTGCTACACCAATTCGCAGAGATCAGACCGCAGTTGGCGGCCTGACGACACGGAGGAGGAAGCAGTGGCGAAGCCGCCCGAGGGCTACTACAAGGTGCGAAGTCATTACCGACGCAAACCCCGCCCCAGCGCGAAGAAACTGAGCGGCTGGTCGATCGCAGGGCTGATCGCGGTGGTGTGGCTATGGAGCCAGCTCACGGGCTTCGGAGAGGCCTCCCCGACAACACCGCAAACCCCTACACCATCAGTGTCAGCGAGCGTGGGCCACTGATGCCCCGCCGCTCGCCCCGGCTACGCCCACCCTGCGGCGGCAGGGAACAGGCCGCCGCCGCGGCCGTCGCCTGCGCCGCACTCTGGCTGCTGGCCAAGATCGCCACAGCCACATGGCAGGCAGCCGTCCGCATCTGGCCATGGCTCGCCGTCCTCGCGGCTCTCGCCCTCGGCTACGCAGCCTGGCGGTTCATCCGTGAACTGCAGGCCCGGAAGGTGCGGGCCCAGACGCTGGCCCGGCTCCGGATCACGCTCGCGCAACTCGACGCCATGGACGACCGGGCCTTCGAGTTCGCCCTACGTGACCTGCTCCTCCGGGACGGCTGGAACGCACGGCAGGTCGGCCGACAAGGAGACCAGGCCGCAGACGTCATCGGCGAGGACCGCCAACGCGGCAGAATCGTCCTGCAGGCCAAGCACACGACCGTCGCCGGCAAGGTCGGCTCCTCAGTGATGTACCAGGTCAAAGGCACCGCAGGCCCCGCGCACGGAGCCGATATCGCAGTCGTGATCACCAACGGCTCCTTCACCCGGGACGCCAAAACATGGGGCGAACGCCACCAAGTGCACTGGATCGACCGGGACCGCCTGCGCCAGTGGGCCGAACACGGCACGCCCCTGCAAGACCTTCTGCGCCTGCCCACGCCACGCAAGACAGCCTTCCGCCGGGCTGCCTGAAACCAAGCGGAGAAAGCCCGAGCCCCGAGCCGTCGCCCCCTATCCGCATCCGACAACACTGATCATGGGGCGCGCATGGGCTCGCAGCGCGCCCCCGCCAGAGCAGAGACACTGCGCCGCACCCCTGCTGTACGCGAGAATGAACGCGAGTCAGCCCCTCCTGCATGCCGAGGAAACGCGCGATGACCGCCACTCCCACCGCAACAGAACACCCCGGGCGTCTGGTCCTGCGCACAGACCAGCAGGAGGGCCTCGCCAACACGGTTCGCCACCTGCGCCGCCCGCGCACCCGCGGGCACGCCGTCTCGGCCTGCGGCACCGGCAAGACCCTCTTCGCACTGCGCGTAGCCGAGGAACTCGGCGTGCGGCACCTGGCAGTGGCGGTGCCCAGCCTGGACCTGGTCGCACAGTGGGCAGCGGCCGCCCGCGCAGACGGCCGCCGCGAGCCGATGATCACCGTCTCCTCCCTACGCGCCGCCTCCCACCCGTTGCTCGCCGAGGCCGAGGTCGACTCGGCCAACGCGGGGGAGTACCTGGCCTACTGGCTCGGCCGCCACCCCAAAGCGACGGTCTTCTTCACCTACGACTCGCTGTCCAAGATCGAAGAGGCCCAGCACTCCGCGATCTTCCCCGCCCCCCTCTTCGGCCTCCTGGTCGTGGACGAAGCCCACGCCACGGCCGGCACCTGGGAGAAGAACTGGACTGCGCTGCACGACAACGAGCGCATCCCTGCCGAGCGCCGCCTCTACCTCACCGCCACCCCCAATGTGTGGGACGCCCCCCGCCTGACCGAGCCGCCCACCATCAGAGCGCAACCCAAGCGCACCACCGCCACCGCACCCGCCTGGGACGACCCAGCCCTGCTGGCGACCATGGACCAGCCGCAGATCTTCGGCCCCCGCCTGCACACCTACTCCCACGCCGACGCCATCGATGACGGCGTCCTCGCCGACTACCAGCTCGTCGTCCCCACCGTCACCGACACTGAACTGCACAACGCGCTCACCGATCCTGAAGCCGGGCCCACCGCGCGCCGCACCACCGCCCTGCACTTGGCCATCCTCAAAGCCATGCGCGAGCAGGACCTGCGACACGTGTTCGTCTACTTCCAGCAGATCGCCGACGCCGCCGACTTCGCCCGCCAGTTCGCCCACACCCTGCGCACCCTCCCCGACGAACTGCGCCCCGACTGGGCGGACGACGTTGTCGTGCAGTCCATCGACGGCACCCACAGCCCCCACCGGCGCGCCGACACCATCGCCCGCTTCAGCAACGCCGAGCGAGGCGTGCTGGCCAACGCCAAGGTCCTAGGCGAAGGCGTCGACCTGCCGGCCGTCGACGCCGTCGTCTTCGCAGACCGCACCGCCAGCGTCCGCCGCATCGTCCAAGCGCTCGGCCGCGCCCTGCGCAAACCACCCACCCTCAAGACGAAGACAGCCAGCCTCGTCATCCCCGCCTACATCCCGCCCGGCACCGACCCCACCGACCTCCTCGGCACCCCCTACGAAGCCCTCTGGCTGGTCACCGCAGCCCTGCGCCACCACGACCAGACCATCGCCGCCCGCACCCCCCGAGCCAAGAACCAGCATCCCGCCCGCGACTCCCACACCTACATCACCCGCCGCTTCCGCTTCGACCACACCCTCGACCCCACCGCGATCGCCCGCGCCCTCGACCTGCTGGTGTGGCCCTCCAGCGGCGCCGTCCTGTCTGCTCCCCGCCGCGCTGGCCTAGCCGCCGCCATCCGCTACCAAAGCGAACACAGCCACCTGCGCGTGAGCGCCGACTACGAGGACGCTTACGGCTACCGGCTGGGGCAATTCATCACCGGCCAACGTACCGCCTACCAGGCAGGCGCCCTCGATCCGGCATGGATCGCCGAGCTCGAGGATCTCGGCATGATCTGGGACGACCACGAGGCCACCTGGCAAGGCCACCTGGCCACCGTCGAGGCCTTCCACGCCGAATACGGCCACCTTGCCATCCCCACCCAACTACCCGGCGGCCAGTTCCTTGCCGACCAGCGCGCCCTAGCCCGAAAGGACCGCCTCACCCCCGACCGCGACAACCAGCTCACAGCCCTCGACCCAGACTGGAAACTCCCCTACGGCCCCGACTGGCATCGCAAGTACCATCTGCTGCGCCGCCACCTGGAAGCCGGCAACCACCCCAGCACGCTGCGCCGCGACACGGTCATCCACGGAGTGAAGGCGGGCAGCTGGCTACACCGCCAGCTCACCAGCTGGCCCGACCTCGACCCCGGCCAGCGCGACCTGCTCGCCCGCATGGGAATCACCCCCGACCGCGCCCTCCTGGAACAGGAACACGCCGCGGGCAGGCCGAGCACATCGCGGCGGCGCACGTTCGCGCAAACCACCGAGATCCTCGGGCTCTTCGTGGCACGGTGGGGACGCACCCCCGGCGCCCGAGAGTGGATCGAGGTGGACGGCGACCGTGTCATGATCGGTCCCTGGCTCGCCAAGGTCCGCACCAAGCTGAACAATGATCAACTCCCCTCAGAGCAAGAAGAGTTGGTGTCCGCTACCCTTGCCGAGCACGGCATCGATCTGGTCCGTGCTCCTGGGACCATCGGACCATCAAGCGGCTGAGGTTTGGCCGCTGAGTTCAGTGCGACAGCAGGCGCGTTCGCCCGCTCCCGGGTCCCATCTCCAGTGAGCGGGGGAGTGGCAGAACTCGAATACTCCAAAGTTTTGGAGACAAGGAAGCAGCGGCACACAGGATTGGCACGGCTCGACGTTCCAGTCGTAACTGACGAGCCGTCACCAAGCACCCAGTCGGGTAGGCCAACGCCCACCGCCCCTGCTGCTAGCCGAATTAACTTGCACCCCAGTCATGTTGGACTTGAAAAGCGAAGGCGAGTCGGGGAGGAGGCACGATCGCGGAGCGATCGGGACACCGCACCGACGACCCAAC
>NZ_WWIC01000300.1:0-2230 GCF_009872555.1 Streptomyces sp. SID5643 | reverse complement strand
CGGGAAACCAGCAACCGCGCCAGCCGGTTCGCCCGCGCGTCCAGCTCCGCGTACGACACCTCCACACCCTCGGCGACCACCGCCACCGCATCCGGCGTCCGCACCACCTGCGCCTCGAACAACCCCGGCACCGTCGAAGGCTCCACCACGGTCCCGGTGTCGTTCCACTCCGACACCACCTGCCGCAACCCGGCCTCGTCCAGGACCTGGACCGAGCCCAACGGCACATCCGGGCCACCGGCGAGCACCTGCTCAAGCGCTGATACCAGCCCCTCCACTGCTGTACGCACCAGCTCACCCACGGACTGCGGATCGACCGGAGTCACCGTGTGGACGTCCAGCGAGACGGAGTCCCCGTTGTCGTCGACCGAGACCATCAGCGGATAGTTGGTGCGCTCCCGGACGAATATCCTCCGGATCCCGTCGAGGCCCCCGTCGCGGCTCCCGTCCGTGCCGTCCTCGGAGCGGGAAGAGCGGGCAGAGGCTTCGGACCCCTGGTCGGTGTTGTGCCGATAGTTGAACAATGCGGTGAACAGCGGCGTATCGCCTGCCACTCCGCTGGCTCGCTGTGCCACGGCCAGGGGCGCGTGCTCGTGTTCGAGCAGCCCCGCCAGCTGGCCCCGCATCGCCGACACCGCCGCCGACACACCCACCGCGTCGGTGCGTACCCGCACCGGCAGCGTGTTCATGAACGGGCCGGGCACGCGCTCGGCACCCGCCCCGGCGTTCATCCGGCCGAACAGGACCGTGCCGAACACCACGTCTTCTCGGCCGCTGACCGCGGCCAGCACCCGCGCCCACGCCACATGCAGCACCGTCGCCGCGCTCACACCCGCCCGGCTTGCGGTCTCGCGCAGCCGCGTCTGGAGCTCCCGTGTGAAGGGGACCCGCGCACGTGCCGTGTCCGATCCGACGCCGCGCACGTCCACGAGTCCGAACGGCGCGGTCGGCTCGGTCACGTCACCCAGCAACTCGGCGAAGTACCGCTCATGCTCCGAGCTGTCCACGCCGGCACGGGCCTGCGCCACGAACTCCCGGAACGGCAGCGGGTCCACGAGCGTGTCGCCCCGCCCGGACAGGAGGGCCTGCACCTCCCCGAGCAGTACTTCCAGCGCGGTGTGGTCCTGCACCATGTGGTGGATCCGGACGACTGCCAGCCACCGGCCGTCCGCCGCACCCGCCACGTGCAGATCGATCAGCGGGGCCCGGTCCAGGCCCATCGACAAGCCGGCGGCCTCGAACAGCTGCTCGGCGAGCGGTACTTCGGCCTGGGGATCCAGCACCACTTCCCGTACGGGCAGCGTGGCGCGGCGCCACACCACCTGCACCGGCTCCCGCAGCCCCTCCCACATGATCGAGGTGCGGTAGATGTCGTGGCGGTCCACGACTCGCTGGAACGCGTCGACGAAGGCGTCGAGCCGCTCCCGCGAGTCGAATTCGACCGCTGTCGGGGTCACATAGGCGTCCTCGCCACCGTCGGCGAGGAGGTGGTGGTAGAGCAGGCCTTCTTGCAAGGGCGCGAGCGGATAGACATCCGCCACGTTCGCCGCGCCGCCTTCGACCGCGGCGACGATCCTCTCGACCTCGGCGGTCGAAAGGTCCACCAGCGGCAGCATCTCCGGCGTGATCACGGTCGCGTCCGCCGGAATCAGGTTCTCGGGTACGGCGACCTGTTCTGCGCCCACCGACCGCGCCAGTCCGGCCGGCGTCGACGTCTCGAACAGGGCCCGTACCGACACGGACACACCACGCGTCTGCAAGCGTGCCACCAGGCGGATCACGAGCAGGGAATGACCGCCGAGCCGGAAGAAGTCGTCGTCGACGCCCACGCTCTTCAGGCCGAGCACCTCGGCGAACGCGGCACACAGAATCTCTTCCCGTGCGTTGGCCGGCCCCCGGCCCGTCCCGGCCGCGAATGTCGGGGCGGGCAGGGCCGTGCGGTCCAGTTTCCCGTTGGCGTTGAGCGGCAGCGCGTCAAGGGCCACGATCGCGGAGGGAACCATGTGGCCGGGCAGGCTCGTGCCGACGAACTCGCCCAGCAGCGTGACCAGTTCGTCGTCGGCACCTTCGGCGGGTACGACGTAGGCGACCAGGCGCTTGTCGCCCGGGGTGTCCTCGCGGACGGTGACGACGGCCTGGGAGACCTGCGGATGCGCGGCGACGGCCGCCTGGACCTCACCCAGCTCGATCCGGAAGCCCCGTACCTTCACCTGCTCGTCGACCCGGCCCA
>NZ_WWIC01000032.1:0-24449 GCF_009872555.1 Streptomyces sp. SID5643 | reverse complement strand
GGCGGCGGACGCCCCGCGCCGGGCCCGGCACCCATCCCGCCCCCGCCCGCGCACGACCCGGTCGTCCCGGCGCCCGCGCCTTCCCCCGATCGGGGAGGTGCCCCCAGCGGCCCCGACACCGGCCCCGTCCGCCTCGCCGGCGCCAAGGTGCCCATCGGCCCGGGCCCGCGCGTCGCGGACGTACGCGCCGCCGCCGTGCAGGCACCGGCGCCGGAGGCCGCCCTCGCCGCCTCCTGGTCCAAGCCGCGCCCCGGCGTCAACGGCACGGACCCCGCCGTCGGCCCCGCCGTCGCCGCGCCCCCGGCCCCGGCCGCGCCGCCCGAGCAGGCCGGCGGCTGGCGGCCCTGGCGCTTCCGCATGTCCAACGACGTCTGGGGCACGCCCTCGGTCGCCGGCGACCTGGTGTACGTCACCTCCTTCGAGGTGCACGCGCTGGACGTGGCCACCGGCCGCCGCCGCTTCAAGACCCGGGACGTCGCCTGGTCCATGGCGGTCGCGGACGGCCGCATCCACGCCTCCGACGGGCCCACGCTGTTCGCCCTGGACGCCCGTGAGGGTGCCGACCTCTGGCGCCTCCAGACGGACGCCTGGGTGTACTCGCTCAAGGCCGACCGCGGCACCGTCGTCACCGGCACCCGCGGCGGCGGCGCCCAGGGCTGGGAGGCCTCCAGCGGCCAGAAGCTGTGGGAGGTCACCGGCTGCCAGTCGGACTTCGAGTCCCCCGAGGCAGGACCGGCCCTGCACGACGGCACGGTCTACGTGTGGCAGGACGCCCGGCTGCGCGCCCTGGACGCCCGCACCGGCGACGAGCGCTGGTCGTATCCGATCGGCGACGCGGCCTCCTGCGGCGGCGTCCCCATCCGGCTCACCCCGGCCACCGACGGCTACGTCTACGTCTGCGCCGGCACCCGCGTCCTCGCCCTGGACGTGGCCGCCGGGCACGTGAAGTGGCACTTCGAGGCACCGGCCGTGTTCCTCTGCCCGCCCACCTTCGTCCCCGGCCCGGCGGTCACGGGCGGCGGCATCTACCTCGCCGACTACCTCGGCACGGTCTACGCCCTCGACGCCACCGACGGCCGCGACCGCTGGCGCATCGCCACCGAGGCCCGCTCCTGCGTCGACCCCGTCCTGGTCGCCGCGGGACACGTCCACGTGGGCAGCGGCAAGGGCCTCTACACCCTCGACGCGGTCACCGGCACGCCCAAGTGGCGCTTCCAGGCCGGCGGCGACATCGTCGGCGCCCCCTCGGTCGCCGAGGGCCGCATCCACTTCGGCTCCACCGACCACCTGCTCTACACCCTGAAGGCCGACGACGGCCGGCTGCGCTGGAAACTCGCCACCGGCGGCGAGATCACCGGCTCCCCGGTCGTCCGGGACGGGGTGGTGTACGCGTGCAGCAAGGACCGCTGCGTGTACGCACTGGACGCGGAGAAGGGCACGGGCACGGCGCGCACCGCCTGACCCGCCCGGGACGGCCGTCGTCCCGGCGTACGGAAGGGGTGCTCCGGACGGCGGCCGCCGCTCGCCGGGGAACGGCCGTGCACCGCTCCCCTCCACGACGCTACGCCGGGTACGGGCCGGTCGCCACGCCACGGGCGGCCCGGCCCGCGGTGCGGCGGTCCCGCAGTTCCGTCAGGAAGTCGATCAGCGCCTCGTTCACCTCGGCGGGCCGCTCCTGCTGCGTCCAGTGGCCGCAGCCCGGCAGCACGAGCGGCTTGCGGCGCAGGTCCGGCATCAGGTCCGGCAGCCGCTCGATCAGTTCCGGCGTCCCCGGGAAGGCCGGGACCAGGTCGCGGTCGCCGTACACGTACAGGGCGGGCGGGGTGACGACCGCGCCCTGCCAGGGGGCCGTCAGCTCCCAGTTGCGGTCCAGGTTGCGGTACCAGTTGAGCGCGCCGGTGAACCCCGGCGCGAAACTCTCGGTGAGCACGTCGAGGTCCTGCTCGGTGAGCCACCCGGGCAGCACCTCGGGGTCCGGCGCGTCCGTGAGCCAGCCGCGCTCCGGGTCGACCAGGGCCTGCTCGGGACGCCCGGCGTCCGGCGCGTCACCGGAGGCGGAGTACAGCAGCTTGCGCAGGGTCGTGCGGGTGTCGGCGGCGAACTCGGCGTCCGCGGCCCCCGGCCGGCTGAAGTAGTTCCAGTAGAAGCGGCCCCCGAACCGCTCCTGCATGGCCTGGAGCGGAGGCCGGCTCCCGCGGAACGGCGGCGGCACGCTCAGCCCGGCCACCCCGCGCACCACGTCCGGCCGCAGCAGCGCGGTGTGCCAGGCGACGGGGGCGCCCCAGTCGTGCCCGACGACGAACGCCCGCTCCTCGCCCAGCGCGTGGACCAGCCCGACCACGTCCCCCACCAGGTGGAGGATGCTGTACGCGGCCACGTCCTTGGGGCGGTCGCTGCCGCCGTACCCGCGCTGGTCGGGCGCGACCACCCGGAAACCGGCCTCGGCCAGCGGCCCGAACTGGTGCCGCCAGGAGTGCCAGGACTCCGGGAAACCGTGCAGCAGCACCACGAGTGGGCCCTCGCCCTGCTCCGCGATGTGCAGTCGTATGCCATTGACGTCGATCATCCGATGCTCAACCACGCCCCGAGCATACGGGTGTAGGGGTAAACGACTTCACTCGCGCAACCGGTACTCCCGCGCCCGCCCGGCGAACAACCGCGCCTGCCGCTCGCCCGTCGCGTTCCCGAGTGCGATGAGATGCGGGGCCTGTGCGAACCCCTGCGCGCGCCCCGCCGCACTCGCGGCCCACAGCGCCCGCACGGTCCCCTGCACGGCCTCGGTCGGATACCCGGCGAGGACGGCGGCACACGCCGTCGCCGCCCCCAACGCCTCCCCCTCCGGCACGAGTTCCGACACCAGCCCGATCTCGTACGCCCGCCGTGCCGAGATCCGCTCCGCCGTCCCCATCAGCGCCATCCGTGCGACCTCGCCGTAGGGCATGCGCTGTGCCATGAGGACGGACTCGTAGGCGCTGACCATGCCGTAGGTGGTGTGCGGGTCGAAGAAGGCGGCGGTGGTGTCGGCGACGACGAACTCCGCCTCGCCGAGCAGGTAGAAGGCCCCTCCGCAGGCCATGCCGTGCACGGCGGCGACGACCGGTTTCCACAGGTCGTTCGCCTTCGGCCCGATCCCGAGCAGCGGATCGTCCTGCGCGTAGGGCGAGTTCGGCTGCGGCACGACGGCGTCCCGGTCGATGCCGGTGCAGAAGGCGCGCCCCCCCGCCCCGGTGAGGACGATCGCCCGCACCGCGTCGTCGAAGCGCAACTCCTGCCAGGTGGAGACCAGTTCGTCGGCCATGGCGAGGTCGACGGCATTGAGCCGCCCGGGCCGGTCGAGCGTCACGACGGCGACCCCGCTGTCCCGGTCGGCCCGTACGAGCACACCGCTCATGACCGCTCCGGGACCCACTGGGGAAGGCCGTCGTGGAAGACGGCCCGCACCCGGGCGCCGATGCGCAGACGCTCCGGCGGCAGGGAGCCGAGGGGCTGCCCGGCCCCGGTGACCAGATTCCCCACCAGCCGGATCCGGGGCGCCTCGTCCAGCTCGACGACGACCACGTTGTACGGCGCCTGCGCGGCGTAGTCGGGCAGCAGCGGCGGATGGGCGACGACGTACGACCAGACCCGGCCCCGGCCGGACACCGGACGCCACTCGCTCGCGAAGGACTGGCAGTGCGGGCAGCAGGGCCGGGGCGGGAAGCGGAGTTCTCCGCAGTCGCCGCAGGCCTGGACGCGGAGTTCGCCCTGGGCGGCGTGCTCCCAGAAGGGGGCGCCGTCGGCGTCGGGGACGGGACGCAGCATGGGGTGCTCCTCAACTCCTCAGCAGCAGGGCGGAGGTCGGGACCCCCTCGCCCGCCGTGACCAGACAGACGGAGGCGCCCGGCACCTGCGCGGTACTGGTGCCGCGCAGTTGCCTGACCCCCTCGTTGATGAGGTTGAAGCCGTGCACGTAGGCCTCGGACAGCCCGCCCCCGCCGGTGTTCAGCGGCAGCAGCCCGCCGGTCTCCAGCGCCCCGCCCTCGGTGAACGCCCCGCCCTCACCGCGCCCGCAGAAGCCGTAGCCCTCCAGGGAGAGCAGGACCAGGGGCGTGAAGGCGTCGTAGATCTGGGCGACGTCGACGTCCTCGGGGGTCAGGTCGGAGTGTTTCCACAGATGCCGGGCGGCGCTCCAGGCGGGGCCGGTGAGGGGGTCGTCGTTCCAGTAGTTGACCATGCCGTGGTGCTGGGCGGGGAGCGACTGGGCGGCGGAATGGACGTAGACGGGCCTGCGCCGGCAGTCGCGGGCCCGCTCGGCGGAGACCACGACACAGGCCAGCGCCCCGTCCGTCTCCAGGCAGTTGTCGAAGAGGCAGAGCGGCTCACTGATCCAGCGGGAGGTCATGTACATCTCGCGGGTCAGGGGCCGGTCGTACATGATCGCGGCGGGGTTCTGGTTGGCCCGGTTGCGGCAGGCCAGGGCGACGTTGAACAGGTGGTCGCGGGTGGCGCCGTACTCGTGCATGTAGCGGCGGGTGAGCATCGCGATCTCGTCGGCCGGCCTCAGCAGCCCGAACGGCCGGGTCCACTGGGCCGGGGTCGGGAGCTGCACGGTGGTGTTGGTCCAGGGCCGGGGCCCGCTGCCCCGCTTGCGGGACCGCCAGGCGACCCCGACGTTCGCCTGCCCGGCGGTGATGGCGGCGGCGAGATGGGCGACGGTGGCGCACGAACCGCCGCCGCCGAAGCCGACCTTGCTGAAGAAGGTGAGGTCGCCGAAGCCGCAGGCCTTCGCCAGCTCCACCTCGTCGGTCTCCTCCATGGTGTAGGAGGCGAGGGCGTCGACCTCACCGGGCGCGATCCCCGCGTCGTCGAGGGCGGCCAGGACGGCCCGGCAGGCGAGGGTGCGTTCGTCCTCGGGGAGCCGTTTGGCGAAGGGCGTCTGGCCTGTTCCGACGATGGCGGTGGCGTCCTTGAGGCCTCCCGATCCTGCTGCCATGCTGCGCGCACCTCCGGGCCCGAACGGTCGCTGACAGGTCGTCAGATTACAGATAATCTGACGGGCAGTCAGCTCCTACGTCACCGGGAGGCGCGCTGTGCGGGCGGATACGGCATGGGGAAGCGTTCCGGAACTGGTCAGGACGGCGGCCGAGCAGTATGCGGACGTCGAGGCGGTCGTCGAGGGCCGGACCCGCGTCACCTACGCGGAACTGGGCGCACGGGTCGAGCGCGCGGCGGCGGCCTGCATGGCGACCGGCGTCGGACCGGGCGACCGGGTCGCCATCTGGGCCCCGAACACGCTCGACTGGATCGTCGCAGCACTGGGAGCGGTCTCCGCCGGTGCGGTGCTCGTGCCGCTGAACACCCGGTTCAAGGGCGCCGAAGCGGCGGACGTGCTGCGCCGCAGCCGCACCCGGCTGCTGTTCGTCACCGGCACGTTCCTCGGCACCTCGTACGTGGCGTCCCTGCGGCGGGCGGCCGGAGACGGCCCGGGCGCCGGCCCGCTGCCCGGCCTGCCGGCGCTGCGGCACGCGGTCGTTCTCTCGGAGGACGCCCCGGCCGGCTTCCTGACCTGGAAGGACTTCCTGGCGAGCGGGGAGGGCACGGGGGCGGCGGACGTCCGCGAAAGGTCCGCGGCCGTGCAGGGGACCTGGCCCTCGGACATCATCTTCACCTCGGGCACGACGGGCCGCCCCAAGGGAGCCGTCATCACCCACGACCAGACGCTGCGGGCGTACGGCATCTGGAGCGACCTGGCAGGCCTCACCAGGGGCGACCGCTACCTGATCGTCAACCCCTTCTTCCACACCTTCGGCTACAAGGCCGGCGTGATCGCCTGCCTCATGCGGGGCGCGACGATGATCCCCCAGCCGGTCTTCAACGTGACCACGGTCCTCGCCAACCTCGCCGCCGAGCGGATCTCCGTACTCCCCGGCCCCCCGACCCTCCTCCAGTCCCTCCTGGACCACCCCGCCCGCGACGCCCACGACCTGAGGGCCCTGCGCCTGGTGGTGACGGGAGCGGCGGTGGTGCCGCTGCGCCTGGTCGAGCGGCTGCGCACCGAACTCGGCATCGGCACGGTCCTCACCGCCTACGGCCTCTCCGAGGCGAGCGGTGTCGTCACGATGTGCCGGCGCGGCGACGACCCGACGGTGATCGCGTCCACGTCGGGCCGGGCCATCCCCGGCACGGAGGTACGGGTCGTCGACCCCGAGGGCCGGCCCCTGCCCCCCGGCCTGCCCGGCGAGGTCCTGGTGCGCGGCTTCCACGTCATGGGCGGCTACTACGAGGACGAGCGGGCCACCGCCGAGGTGCTCACGCCGGACGGCTGGCTGCGCACCGGCGACGTCGGCGTCCTCGACCCCGCGGGCAACCTGCGCATCACCGACCGCCTCAAGGACATGTTCATCGTCGGCGGCTTCAACGCCTACCCCGCCGAGATAGAGCAGCTTCTGGGCCTCCACCCGGACGTGGCGGACGTGGCGGTGATCGGCGTACCGGACGCCCGGCTCGGGGAGGTCGGCAGGGCCTACGTCGTACGGCGCCCCGGCGCCCTGCTGACCGCCGACGACCTGATCGCCTGGTCCCGCAGGGAGATGGCGAACTACAAGGTCCCCAGAACCGTCCGGTTCGTCGCGGAACTGCCGCGCAACGCGAGCGGGAAGGTCGTGAAGGGCGCCCTGCGGGATCCGGTCACCGGCTGACCGGCAGGGCCGGGGTGCCGGTGACGGACATCATCAGGGAGTACAGGGTGGTGTCGGCCGCGATGAACAGGCGGTTGCGCCGGGCGCCGCCGAAGCGGACGTTGGCGACGGTGCCCGGCACCAGGATGCGGCCGATCAGCGTGCCGTCGGGGTCGTAGCAGTGCACGCCCCCGGCCATCGCGGCGGCCCAGAGCCGCCCCCGGTCGTCGAAGCGGATGTTGTCGAAGTTGCCGTTGGCGCACGTGGCGAAGACATCGCCGCCGGACAGGCTGCTGCCGTCCTCGCCGACGTCGAAGACGCGGATGTGGTTGGCGACGCTGTCCGACACGTACAACTGCCGCTCGTCCGGCGAGAAGACCAGCCCGTTCGGTCCCTGGAAACCGTCGGCGGCCAGCCGCACCTCGCCGGTCGTGGGGTCGACGCGGTAGACGTTGCGGGCGCCGATCTCGCTCTCGGCGCGATGCCCCTCGTAGTCGGTGGCGATCCCGAACTCCGGGTCGGAGAACCAGATCGACCCGTCCGACTTCACGACGGCGTCGTTCGGGCTGTTGAGCCGCTTGCCCCGGAACCGCTCGGCGAGCACGGTGACCGAGCCGTCGTGCTCGGTCCGGGTCACCCGCCGGTTGCCCTGCTCGCAGGTGATGAGGCGGCCCTGGCCGTCCAGGGTGCTGCCGTTCGGGTAGCCGGCGGGGGAGCGGAACACCCCGACGGCCCCGGTGGTCTCGTCCCACCGCAGCAACCGGTCGTTCGGGATGTCGCTCCACACGAGGTACCGCCCGGCGGGCACGTACACCGGCCCCTCGGCCCACCGGCATCCCTCGTACAGCGTCTCCAGCCGCGAGTCCCCCGCCTGACACCTGCCCGTCCGGAACCGCTCGTCGAGGGTTTCGTAGAGATGGGGCTGCTCGCCGGGCATGGGGGCCGCCTTCGGGCTCGGGAGGGTGATCTCGGACCCACTATGGCGCGCCGAGGCCGACGGCGCACACGCCGGGCCGACGGCGCACACGCCGGGCCGACGGCGCTCGGGGCGGGTATGGTAATTGGTATGGCAACGAAGAAGTACACCGTGACGCTGCCGGAGGAGCTCGCCGAGGAGATCCGGCAGGAAGTCGGGTCCGGCGGCTTCAGCGCCTATGTGACGAAGGCCGTAGAGCGCCAGCGGGAGCAGGACCGGCTGGGAGAGCTGGTGACCCGGCTCGAGCACGAGCACGGCTCTGTCACCGCGGCGGAGCTCGCGTCGGCCGAGGCCGAGCGCAGGGAGTTCGAGCGCCACTTCACCCAGCAGGGCACGGAGACCGGCGAGCGGGACCGGAGGGCGAGCCGGTAGTGCCGTCCTGCTACGTGCTGGACTGCGAGGCGCTGTCCCGGGCCGTTCTGGGTGACCGGGTGATGCTCGCGCGGCTCAAGGACGCGCACCGCTCCGGGATCCGCGTCGTGACCAGCTCGATGACGCTGATCGAGGCTTACCACGGCCGGGTGAAGCGTGCGGCCTGGGCGTGGGCGATGTCGCGTGTCGTGGTGGAACCCGTGACACGCGAGGTCGCCGACGCCGCCGTCACCCTCCTCCAGGAAACGGGTCTGCACGGCCACAAGTACGCGATCGACGCGGCCCTGGCCGTGATCGCGGGCCGGCAGCCCGGGGGCGTGGTGCTCTTCACGTCCGACGAGGACGACATGGGAAAGCTGTGCGGGCCGGGCGTGCGGGTCGTTTCGCTGTGACGTGACGCCACCTGCCCGCGGACACACCTCGGCCGCGACGGCTCCCCCTCCGCGCCGCCGCGGCCGATCCCCGTGTACCGGTGGCTTACTTCGTCGGCTTGAAAGGCTCCGACGTGGCGTGCAGGTCCTTCGTCTCCAGCGGCTCGTCCGTGGCGTGCAGGTCCTGCTTCTTGACGGCGCCCTCTTCCGTGGCGTGCAGGTCCTCGGTCTTGAGCGGCTCGCCGGTGGCGTGCAGGTCCTGCGGCTTGAGTTCGTCGCCCATGATCGTCAACTCCCCTTGGTGTGGAACAGGCAGTGATGTCGGCGGGCCCGCCCGGTCACTCCCCCGAGGATGACCGGGCAGGCCCGCCCGGGCCCGCTGGACTTCGAACATCGCAGCGGGGCCCGTGCAGTGACCCGTCTGCCCCCCGACGCGACGGATCGACTGCGTCCATGATGGCGTGGGGGGATAAACGATTGATGAACGCCCCGATCGCCGCTCAGGCCGCCTGCACCGGGGACAGCAGCGCACGCACCTCGGCGGCCTCGGGCGAGCCCAGCTCCTCGTAGATGCCGGCCGCTTCCTGCCAGCAGACCTGGGCCCGGCCGGTCTGGCCGATGCCGCTGAGCGCGCGCCCGAGGACCGTGAGGACGTTGCCCCGCCGCCACTCCCCGCCGATCCCGCGCAGCACGGTGAGCGCCATCTCGGCGTTGGCGGCCGCCCGCGCCGCGCGCCGGGCGGCGAGATCCACCTCGGCCAGCCGGAACAGGCTCATGCCCTCCCAGAGGCGCTGCCTGCTGTCGCGGAACACCTCCACGGCCTCCTGGAGCCGGGCGGCCGCGTTGCCCAGTTCGCCGCTCTGGGTGAGGGCGAGCCCGAGGGCGTAGCGGGCGTTCGCCCCGCGCATCGAGTTGCCCATGGCGTCGTAGATGTCGATGCCCTCCTGGGCGAGCGCGACCGCGCTCTGGGTCCGCCCGGTCGCCAGGTGGATCCGGGAGAGGTTGCACAGCGCGGCGGCCTCGCCCGGGCGGTCGCCCAGGGCCCGGAAGTGCTCGATGGCCCGGGAGAGGTGCTCCTCGCCGTCCGTGTGGCGGTTCTGGTACAGGGCGATGATGCCGCGGGCGTTGCGCGCCCAGCAGACGGGGAGCAGGTCGTCGGACTCCTGCGCGAGGCGGATGGCCCGTTCCGCCTCCTCCTCGGCCCGTTCGAAACGGCCGCCCACATGGTGGACGTTGACCAGCGTCATCAGCGCCCGTGCCTCCGCCCGCCCCAGGCCGTGCGAGCGGGCCGCGCGGACCAGTGCCTCGGCCGTCGCCTCGTACTCCTTGGAGTTGGCCCCCGACTCGGACAGGTCGTGCGCGGCCCACAGCATGTCGATCGCCCGGGGGAGGGTCTCCGGCCGCCCCGCGGACTGCCGTACGCAGGCGAGGAGGCAGATGGCCTCCGCGTACAGCCAGTCCTGCGCCGCGTGCCGGTCGTCGAAGCGCAGCCCCGGGTACGAGGTGGGCTCCAGGTGGTCGACCAGCCGGTCGCCCGGCCGCTCGATCGCGTACACGCCCGCCGCGGACGCCAGGTAGAAGTCCAGCAGCCGGGACAGCGCCGATCCCCGCTCGCTCGGGGGCAGTTCGTCCCGTTCGGCGCAGGCACGCGCGTAGAGCCGGACCAGGTCGTGGAAGCGGTAGCGGCCGGGGGCGGCCGATTCCAGGAGGGAGGTGTCCACGAGGGACTCCAGCAGGTCCTCCGTGTCCTCGACGGGGAGGTCCAGGACCGCCGCCGCCGCGGCGAGGGAGATGTCGGGGCCGTCCGCGAGGCCCAGCAG
Source organism: Streptomyces sp. SID5643 (assembly GCF_009872555.1). Classification (NCBI taxonomy): domain Bacteria; kingdom Bacillati; phylum Actinomycetota; class Actinomycetes; order Kitasatosporales; family Streptomycetaceae; genus Streptomyces; species Streptomyces sp. SID5643. Next base: position 14,254 of record NZ_WWIC01000032.1, on the reverse strand, counting down.
GCGGAACGCGCGGGCCTGGGCCGGTTCCAGCTGGCCGTAGCCGAGTTCGAAGGTGGCCTTGACGGCCAGGTCGCCGGCCTGGAGTTCGTCCAGGCGGCGGCGCTCGTCGGCGAGCTTCGCCGCGAGGACGGACACCGTCCAGGTGCGGCGGGCCGCCAGGCGGGACGCCGCGATGCGGATGGCCAGCGGGAGGAAGCCGCACGCCGCCACGACGTCCAGGGCGGCCGTCCGCTCGGACGCCACCCGCTCCTCGCCCACGATCTTCGTGAACAGCGCCAGCGCCTCGTCCGGGGACATCACGTCCAGGTCGATCAGGTGGGCGCCCGCCAGGTCCACCATCCGCGTGCGGGAGGTGACCAGCGCGGCGCAGCCGTCCGTGCCGGGCAGCAGGGGACGCACCTGGGCGGCGTCCCGGGCGTTGTCCAGCAGGACCAGCACCCGGCGTCCGGCCAGGACCGAGCGGTAGAGGGCCGCGCGCTCCTCCAGGGAGTCGGGGATCGCCGAGTCGGCCGTGCCGAGGGCCCGCAGGAAGGACCCCAGGACCGTCTCCGGCTCCGCCGCCCGGGCGCCCGCGCCCTGCAGGTCGACGTAGAGCTGCCCGTCCGGGAACGCCGTGCGTGCCTGGTGGGCCACGTGCACCGCGAGGGTGGTCTTGCCGACGCCGCCGATCCCGGCCAGGGCGGAGACCGCCATGACCCGGCCCTCGGCCGAGGCGAGGATGTCGCCCAGTTCACGGACGAACGCCGAGCGGCCGGTGAAGTCCGGGACGGTGGCGGGCAGTTGTGCGGGGCGCACCGGGACCGCGGCCGGCTCGGGGGCCGGGGAGGAGGGCTCCGCGAGCCCCGGGTCCGCCTGGAGGATCCGCTGCTGGAGCTCGCTCAGGCCGGGGCGCGGGTCCACGCCGAGTTCGTCGGCGAGCAGGCGGCGGGTGTCGGCGTACACGGCCAGCGCCTCGGCCTGGCGGCCGCTGCGGTAGAGGGCCAGCATCAGCAGCTCGCGCAGCCGCTCGCGCAGCGGATGGGCCGCGGTGAGGGCCGTGAGCTCGGAGACGGCCTCGGCGTGGCAGCCCTGCTCCAGGTCCATGTCCAGGCGGGATTCGAGGAGTTGCAGCCGCCATTCCTCCAGTCGCACCCGCTGGGCCTCCGCGTACGGGCCGGGCACTCCTGCCAGGGTCTCCCCGTCCCACAGGGCGAGGGCGCGGCGCAGGGTGTCGCGGGCGTGGCAGAGGTCGCCTGCGGAGCGGGCCTTCTCCGCCTCGGTCGCCAGGTCCTGGGCGACGGCGAGGTCCAGGGCGCCCTCGGCGAGACCGCGGACCGCGTAGCCGCCGGACTCGCTGACCAGGACGGGGCCGGTGCCGCCCGGCCGGCGTCCCTCGCCACCCCGGTCCAGCACCTTGCGCAGGCGGGAGGCGTACGTCCGTACCGCCGCCAGCGCCTGCGAGGGCGATTCCTCGCCCCACAGGGCGTCGATCAGCTCCGCCGCCGTGGCCGTCCGGCCCTCGCGCAGCAGCAGGGCGGCGAGCAGGGCGCGTTGCTGGGGGGATCCGGTGGCGACCGGCTCGTCACCGCGCCAGGCGCGCACGGGGCCGAGCACACTGAAGCGCAGGCTCGCGGACTCGGCGGGCCCTTCCGGCCGCTGCGGCCCGGTCGTCGCCGCCGGCTCCGCCGATGACGGCGTGGAGTCGAAACGCCGCTGCTCCGGTACGCGCGGCACACCGGTCGGTACACCGTCCATGCAGTCCCCCTAGACATCCTGAGCAACCACGCCAGTTTGCCTTGTTGACGGCGGATACGTCAGCCGTGGGAGACGCCGATCACAGGGGGGCACACGGGCGTCCATGAAGTCTGCACAGTCTCTCCGCACGCGCGCGCGGCCGGGCCGACCGGATCACGCCATCGCGTCCGGAAGCAGCCCTCGCCCATCCAGCTGACGCCCCGTCAGATCAGCGCTACCGTGAGCGCCATGGACACCCACGACAGCACGTTTCCGCTGATCATCTCCGTGGACGACCACACCGTGGAGCCCGCGGGCGTCTGGCAGGACCGGCTTCCGGGGAAGTACCGGGGTGTCGGACCCCGGATCGTCCGGGCCCCCGTCAAGGAGATGACGTTCCTCGGAGGCCGCTTCAAGCCGGTCATGGGGCAGCCCGGGGACGACGGGCCCGTCGGGGACTGGTGGGTCTACGAGGATCTGCGGCGGCCCCTGACCCGGCTCGACACCGCCGTCGGATACGACAGGGACGAGATCCGGCTGGAGGTCATCACCTACGAGCAGATGCGCCCCGGGTCCTACGACGTCGCCGAGCGGCTCGCCGACATGGACGTCAACCACGTCCAGTCCGCCCTCTGCTTCCCGACGTTCCCGCGCTTCTGCGGCCAGACCTTCACCGAGGCGAAGGACCACGAGCTGGGCCTGCTCTGCGTACGGGCCTACAACGACTGGATGGTGCAGGAGTGGTGCGGCCCGGACGCGCAGGGGCGGCTCATCCCCCTGCCCATCGTCCCGCTGTGGGACGCCGGGCTGGCGGCGGCCGAGGTCCGGCGCAACGCCGCACGCGGGGTCCGTGCCGTCGCCTTCTCCGAGATACCGCCGTTCCTCGGGCTGCCCTCGATCCACACCGACGGCTGGGACCCGTTCCTCCAGGCCTGTGACGAGACCGGCACCGTCATCGCCATGCACATCGGCTCCAGCAGCCGCATGCCGTCCACCTCCGCCGACGCCCCGCCCGCCGTCGGCTCCACCATCACCTACGCCAACTGCTGCTTCTCCATGGTCGACTGGCTGATGAGCGGCAAGTTCGAGCGGTTCCCGAACCTGAAGGTCATGTACGCCGAGGGGCAGATCGGCTGGATCCCCTACATCCTGGAGCGGGCCGACGTGGTGTGGGAGGAGAACCGCGGCTGGGGCGGAGTCGCCGACAAGGTGCACCGGCCGCCGTCCGAGCTGTTCGCGGAGCACGTGTACGGCTGCTTCTTCGACGACGCCTTCGGCCTGCGCAACCTCGACTCCATCGGCGTCGGCAACGTCCTCTACGAGACCGACTACCCGCACTCCGACTCCACCTGGCCCAAGTCCCGCGAGGTCGGCGAGGCGCAGATGGGGCATCTGGCGGCAGACGCGGTCGAGCGGATCGTGCGCGGCAACGCCATCGAGCTGCTCGGGCTCACCCCCGAGGGCCTGTGGCCGGGCGGCGGCGGTGGTGCGCGGTGAGCCTGCGGTACGGGATGCAGCTCCCCGTCCAGTCGCAGAGCACCCTCTACGCCGAGGCGTGGGAGGCGGAGGCCGGACCGGACGACCTGCTTCGGATCGCCCGCGCCGCCGACCGGGCCGGATTCGACTACCTGGCCGGTTGTGATCACGTCGGCATCCCGCGCCGGCTGGCCGCCGCGATGAGCACCGTCTGGTACGACCCCGTCGCCACCCTCGCCTTCCTCGCCGCCGCCACCGAACGCGTCCGGCTGCTCAGCCACGTCGCGATCGTCGGGCTGCGCCACCCCCTGCTCACCGCCAAGCAGTACGCCACCCTCGACCACCTCAGCGGGGGCCGGCTGGTCCTCGGGGTCGGCGCCGGTCACGTCCAGGAGGAGTTCGAGGCCCTGGGCGTCGACTTCCGCGGACGCGGCGCCGTGCTGGACGAGTGCCTCGACGCCCTGCGCGCTGCCCTGGGACCCGACGAGTTCCCCGAGCACCACGGCAAGCTGTACGACTTCGAGGGGCTCGGACAGCGGCCCCGGCCGGCGCAGGACCGGGTTCCCGTCTGGGTCGGGGGGAGTTCCCCCGCCGCCGTACGCCGGGCCGCGCTCAAGGGCGACGGGTGGCTGCCGCAAGGGGACCCGAGGGACCGGCTGCCCGGGCAGATCGCCCGGCTCAGGGAACTGCGCGAGCAGGCCGGTGCGCGGAACCCGTTCACCGTGGGCGCCATCGCCGAGCCGCTGTACGTCGGCACGCCCCGCTGGGAGGTGGGACGCCGCACCCTCACCGGCGGGCCGCGGGAGCTCGCCGAGTCGCTGCGGGCGTACCGGGCGATGGGCGTGCACCAGATCCAGGTGCGGTTCCGCAGCCGGAGCCGCAGCGAACTCACCGACCAGATCGCGGCGTTCGGCGCCGAGGTCGCCCCCGAGCTGTGAGGAGACCCCATGGGCAAGCTCGACGGACGCGTCGTCATCGTCACCGGCGCCGCACGCGGCCAGGGCGAACAGGAGGCCCGGCTGTTCGCGGCCGAGGGGGCCCGGGTGGTCCTCACGGACGTGCTCGACGACCGGGGCGAGGCCCTCGCGAAGGAGATCGGCGCGCGGTACGTCCATCTGGACGTGGGGCGGGAGGACGACTGGCAGGCCGCCGTCACGGCGACCAAGGACGCGTACGGCCACGTCGACGGACTCGTCAACAACGCCGGCATCCTGCGCTTCAACTCCCTCCTCGACACACCCCTCGACGAGTTCATGCAGGTCGTGCAGGTCAACCAGGTGGGCTGCTTCCTCGGCATGAAGACGGTCGCCCCGGAGATGGCCGACGGGGGGACCATCGTCAACACCGCCTCCTACACGGGCCTGACCGGGATGGCCGCGGTGGGTGCCTACGCGGCGACCAAGCACGCCGTGGTCGGCCTGACCCGGGTCGCCGCCCTGGAACTGGCCGGGCGGGGTATCCGCGTCAACGCCGTCTGCCCGGGGGCCGTCGACACGGCGATGTCCAACCCGGCCCGGCTCGACCCGGACGCCGACCCGGAGGAGACGGCGCGCGGCCTCGACCGGCTGTACCGCGGGCTCGTGCCGCTGGGCAGGGTCGGGCGGCCCGAGGAGGTGGCCCGGCTCGCACTGTTCCTGACCTCGGAGGACTCGTCGTACATCACGGGGCAGCCGTTCGTGATCGACGGCGGGTGGCTGGCCGGCGTCAGTGTCATCTGACAGCGCTAGCTGACGAGGCGTCAGCTATTGACGGCCCCGGAGGCCGGTGGAACAGTCGGAGCCATAAATCTGACGGTCCGTCAGAACTGACCGTGGGGCGGTGAACCTCCTTGGAATTCGGCATCTTCGTTCAGGGATACGTCGGCAAACGGGCCGAAACCGACCCGCTCGCCGAGCACAAGGCGCTCATGGAGGAGACCGAGTACGTCATCCAGGCCGACAAGTCCGGCTTCAAGTACGCCTGGGCCTCCGAACACCACTTCCTGGACGAGTACTCGCACCTGTCCGCCAACGACGTCTTCCTCGGGTACCTGGCGCACGCGACCGAGCGGATCCATCTCGGCTCGGGGATCTTCAACCCGCTCGCCCCGGTCAACCACCCGGTGAAGGTCGCCGAGAAGGTCGCCATGCTCGACCACCTCAGCGGCAACCGCTTCGAGTTCGGCAGCGGGCGGGGCGCCGGGTCCCACGAGATCCTCGGGTTCATGCCGGGGGTCACCGACATGAACCACACCAAGGAACTCTGGGAGGAGACCATCGCAGAGTTCCCCAGGATGTGGCTCCAGGAGGAGTACCAGGGCTTCCAGGGCAAGCACTGGTCGCTGCCGCCGAGGAAGGTCCTGCCGAAGCCGTACGGCGGCTCGCACCCGGCCATGTGGTACGCCGCCGGGTCGCCCCCGTCGTACGCCATGGCCGCGAAGAAGGGACTCGGCGTGCTCGGCTTCAGCGTGCAGAAGGTCTCCGACATGGAGTGGGTGCTGGAGCAGTACAAGACGGCGATCGTGGACGCGGAGCCGGTCGGGGCGTTCGTCAACGACAACGTGATGGTGACGACCACGGCGATCTGCGCGCCGACCCATGCGGAAGCCGTGCGGATCGCCGCGAGCGGGGGGCTGCACTATCTGCCCTCGCTGGTGTTCCGGTACCACGACACCTTCCCGAGGCCCGAGGGGTTCCCGGTGTGGCCGGAGACGTTGCCGGAGTACACCGAGGAGTTCGTGGAGGTGCTGATCGAGGAGGAGTTGCTGATCTGCGGGGATCCCGACGAGGTGCTGCGGCAGTGCAAGCGGTGGGAGCAGGCCGGGGCGGACCAGTTGAGTTTCGGGCTGCCGGTGGGGGTGCCGAAGGAGGAGACCCTTCAGACGATCCGGCTGGTCGGGGAGCACGTGATCCCCAAGATCGACACGGATCCCGTGCATCGGACGACCCGTTTCCGGCAGAGCGCGTAATCGCCGTAAAGCCGCGGGCCGGCCGGCGAGTGCGGGCGGTTCATGGCCTGTCGCGCAGTTCCCCGCGCCCCTTGGGGGCATCCAGCTCGAGGAGTTGAGTGGGCATGCTCGATCACGTCATCAAGGGTGTGACCGTCGTGGACGGGACGGGCACTCCCGCATTCACCGCTGACGTCGGCCTCAAGGACGGGCGGATCGCCGTCATCGGTCAGGTGATCCAGGAGGCCCGCACCGCCGAGGACGCTCACGGCCTCGTCCTCACCCCCGGCTTCGTCGACCCCCACACCCACTACGACGCCCAGCTCTTCTGGGATCCGTACGCCACCCCCTCGCTCAACCACGGGGTCACCACCGTCGCCGGCGGGAACTGCGGGTTCACGCTGGCGCCGCTGCATCCGGACCGGCCCGAGGACGCCGACTACACGCGCCGGATGATGTCCCGGGTCGAAGGCATGGCACTGGTGGCGCTGGAGGAGGGAGCGCCCTGGAACTGGCATTCGTTCGGGGAGTACCTGGACGCCCTGGAGGGACGGATCGCCGTCAACGCCGGATTCATGGTGGGGCACTGTGCGCTGCGGCGGTACGTCATGGGGCCGGCCGCGGTGGGCGGGCAGCCGAGCCAGGAGCAGCTCGCCGCGATGGTGCGACTGCTGCGGGAGGCCATGGACGCCGGGGCGTGGGGGCTGTCCACGACCCAGTCGAGCAGTCACTCCGACGGGGACGGACAGCCCGTCGCCTCACGGCATGCCCAGCCGGCCGAGCTGCTGGCGCTGTCGCGGGCCGTGGGGGAGTGCGAGGGCACGCAGATCGAGGCGATCGTCGCGGGCTGTCTTGACCAGTTCAGCGACGCGGAGATCGACCTGTTCGTGGAGATGAGCGCGGTGGCGGGGCGGCCGCTGAACTGGAACGTGCTGACGATCGACGCGGCCGTTCCCGAGCGTGTGCCCCGGCAGCTGCTCGCGAGCGAGCAGGCACGGAAGGCGGGCGGCAGGGTCGTGGCGCTCACCATGCCGATCCTCACCCCCATGAACATGTCGCTGGGCACGTTCTGCGCGCTCAATCTGATCCCCGGCTGGGGGCCGGTGCTCGGACTGCCCGTCCCCGAGCGGATCGAGAAGCTGCGCGACCCGGACGTGCGGGCCGAACTGCTGCGGCGGGCGACCTCGAAGGAGGCGGGGGTCTTCCGCCGCCTCGCGAACTTCGGCCGGTACGTCGTCGGCGACACCTACAGCGAGGCGAACGCCGGACTGACCGGGCGCGTGGTGAAGGACATCGCCGAGGAGCGCGGGCAGGAGCCCTTCGCCTGCCTGGTGGAGATCTGCGCCAACGACGGGCTGCGCACGGTGCTGTGGCCGATGCCGGCCGACAACGACCCGGCGTCCTGGGCGCTGCGCGCTCAGACCTGGCAGCACGAGGACGTGCTGTTGGGCGGGTCCGACGCGGGCGCCCACCTGGACCGGATGTGCGGGGCGCCGTACACGACCCGGTTCCTCGGGGACTGCCTGCGGGGCCGGAAGCTCGTCGGTCTGGAGCAGGCCGTGAAGATGCTCACCGACGACCCGGCCCGGCTCTTCGGGCTGCGCGAGCGGGGGCAGGTGCGGGAGGGCTGGCACGCGGACCTGGTGCTGCTCGACCCGGAGCGGATCGACGCGGGCCCGGCCACCCTGGTGCACGACCTGCCGGGCGACAGCCCGCGCCTGGACTCCCGGGCGCTGGGGGTGCGGGCCGTGTGGGTCAACGGGGTCGTGGCGATCCGGGACGACGTGGTGACCGGGGCGGTCCCGGGCCGGGTGCTCCGCTCGGGGCGGGACACCGAGACGGTGAGCACACGGTGACGGCACGGCAGCCGCTGTTCGTCGGCGGCTCCTGGGTGGAGCCGGACGGCGGGCACTACGAGGTGATCGGCCCGGCGGGCGAGGAGACCGTCGGCTGGGCGCCGGAAGCCTCGCGGGACCAGGTGCTCGCGGCCTGTGCGGAGGCCCGCGAGGCCTTCGGGCCGTGGTCGCGCACCGCACCGGAGGAGCGGGCCGCGGTCCTCGGCCGGGCGGCGGGGATCATCGCCGGCCGGCTGACGGAGTACGCGGAGCTGGCCAGGGCCGAGAGCGGAGCGACCTTCGGCACCGCACGCGGCATGCAGGTCGGCGTCGCCGCCGCCCGCTTCCGGCGCTACGCGCGCGTGGAGCCCGCCGAATGGGCGATCACGCCCCAGATCAACGAGGCCGGGCCGATGGGGAAGGCCGGTGTCATGGGCGCCCTGGCCGTCCGGCAGCCCGTCGGGGTCGTCACCTGTATCACCTCGTACAACAACCCCTGGGCCAACCCGGCCGGAAAGGTCGCGCCCGCCCTGGCCATGGGCAACACGGTCGTGGTGAAGCCGGCGCCGCAGGATCCGCTGTCGGTCTACCGGATGGCCGGGGCGCTTCAGGAGGCGGGCGTCCCACCGGGCGTGGTGAACGTCGTCTCCGGCCGGTCGACGGGGGTCGGTGAGGCGGCCGTGGCGTCGCCGGACGTCGACATGGTCAGCTTCACCGGCTCCACGGCGGTCGGGCAGCGCATCGCCGAGGTCTGCGGGCGCGACATGAAACGGCAGTTGATGGAGCTGGGCGGGAAGGGCGCCGCGGTCGTCTTCGACGACGCCGACCTCCGCTCGGCCGTCGCCGGGATCGGGACCACCTTCTCCTTCTACAGCGGCCAGATCTGCACGGCACCGACGCGCGTCCTGGCACAGCGCGGCATCCACGACCGGCTGGTGGAAGAACTGGCCGCCTACGCGGACCGGTTGAAGATCGGGGACCCGCGAGAGCCGGACACCGTGGTCGGGCCGGTGATCTCGGCGGCCCACCGGGACCGGGTGGAGTCGTACGTCGAACTGGGGCGCAAGGAAGGCGCAGTGGTGGTGGCGGGCGGCGAACGCCCGGATCTGCCCCGTGGCTTCTACGTGGCGCCGACCCTCCTGGCGGACTGCACCCACGACATGCGTGTGGTCCGGGAGGAGATCTTCGGGCCGGTGGTGGCCGTCGTCCCCTTCGACGACGAGGAGGAGGGCATCGCGCTCGCCAACGCCACCGACTACGGCCTCATCGACTACGTCTGGTCGGGCGACGTGGCCCGGGCCTTCCGGGTGGCCCGGCGGCTGCGGGCCGGAGGCGTCGGGGTCAACACCGTCGGACGGAACATGGAGGCGCCCTTCGGTGGCTTCAAGAAGAGCGGCGTCGGCCGGGACGTCGGCTCCTACGCGCTGCACGCCTACAGCGAGGTGCAGGCGATCGTCTGGCCCGGGTGAGCCGGCCCGGGTGAGGTCCCTCAGCCGTCCAGGTCCACCCGCACCGTCAGCAGGTCCGTCCCCAGGGCCCGCACCCCCAGGCTGTTGATCCGCGGCAGCCCCCGCAGCCGCGCCACCGGATCGTCCTGCGGCATCAGATGGGCGGTGCCCTCGTGCCAGCGCCCGCGGATCCGCACCCGCACCCGCGGGTCTGCCATGATGTTGCGCACGTACTGCGACCGTTCGCCGAACTCCGACACCAGCCAGAAGGAGCCGCCGACGCGGCGCCCGCCCACCGGTGTCCTGCGGGGCAGTCCGGAGACACGGCCCGTCGTCTCCAGGACCGTCTGGAGGGGCAGGCGACGCAGGAACGGGTTGAGGCGGCGCTGGACGGCGGTGGTCGTGCGGAACCTCAGGTCGGTGCGGCGGGACATCGGCTGCGGGTCTCCTTCGCACGAAGCGCTCACGGTTTCTGCAAGGATTCTGCTTCAACGTGATCTAGCAAGGAATCCCATCCCTTCAGGGCTCGGGAGGAATTGCTTCTTCAGGTGCTCTGACCCGCGCGGGCGCACGGGTCTGCACTGTCGTCAGTCGGGACGCTTCTGGTTCTCGATGTACTCCTTCACCACGGCGAGTGGTGCGCCTCCGGCAGAGGCCGCGAAGTAGGACGGGGACCAGAAGTGGTCGCCCCACATATACCGCTTGATGTGGTCGGCGTACTCCTTGCGGAGGTAGTGCGCGGAGACGCCCTTGAGACTGCCGACCGGGGCGGACAGTTTGACCTGCGGTGGGTAGTGGATGAGCAGGTGGACGTGATCGGCTTCGCCGTTGAAACTCGCGCAGTTCGGCGTTTGAGCCAAGCTCCAGAAGAAGGGCACCAAGAGCGCGAAGCGCCGACTGAAGGAGCGCTCCCGCCGCGAGGCGCGGCACGTGAAAAACACCAACCACATCATCTCGAAGAAGATCGTGACCGAGGCTGAACGCACCTCGCGCGGGATCGCCCTGGAAGACCTGGGCGGCATCCGGCACAGGGCACGGCTGAAAAAGCCCCAACGGGTCACGCTCTACTCCTGGGCCTTCGCCCAGCTCGGCCAGTTCGTCGAGTACAAGGCCCGCCGTGCCGGCGTCCCGCTGGTGTACGTCGATCCGGCATACACCAGCCAGGAATGCGCCGACTGCCACCACATCGAGACGGCCAACCGGGTCGATCAGGCCCGCTTTGTCTGCCGGGGGTGCGGGGTCGTTGCCCACGCCGACCGGAATGCTTCCCGCACGATCGCCCACCGTGGCGAGAACGCGTGGAATGCGGGGCGTGAGTCACGCGTCCCTGCCACCCCATAGCGGGATGTCTGGACGGAGGAGCCAACCCAGCAGCCAGTTGGGCACTACCTCCAAGCCTGGCCCTTGAGGGCTCGGGTGAAGTTGACTGATCCCCCACGCGGCAACGAGGAGAGCGGGTAGCTGCGGATGCGGATCGTGAGCTGGAACCTGTGGTGGCGCTTCGGGCCGTGGCAGACGCGGCAGAAGGCGATCCTCACGGCCCTGCGGGAGCTGCGGCCCGACATCGTCGGATTGCAGGAGGTGTGGGCGGCCGACGGCGAGAACCTCGCCGAGTGGCTCGCCGGTGAGCTGGGCCTGCACTGTGCCTATGGCGCCTCGCCCGCTCCGGAGCGCTGGCAGCGGCGGATCGGGGACCCGACGGTCGGCATAGGCAACGCCGTCCTGAGCCGGTGGCCGGTCGTCGACCAGGACGTGCTCCCGCTGCCCGCACCGGCCGACACGGACGACGGCCGCCTCGCCCTCTACGCCCGGCTGGCCGCCCCAGGTCACGAAGTGCCCTTCTTCACCGCCCACTTCACCTCCGCCCCGGCCGCTTCGGCGGTCCGCTGCGACCAGGCCGCCGCACTCGCCGCCTTCGTGGCCCGGCACCGCGGCGACACCCTCTTCCCGCCGGTCGTCACCGGCGATCTCAACGCCTGGCCCGACTCCGACGAGGTCCGCCTCCTCGGCGGCTACAAGACCGCCCCGGCCGTACCCGGCCAGGTGCTCCTCGACGCGTGGGAGTACGCCGCCCCGGCCGCCCCCGCCGCCACCTGGGACACGGCCAACCCGTACGTGGCACGCACCCTGGAGCCCAGCGCGCGCATCGACTACATCCACGTGGGCCCGCCCGGCCCCGGCGGACAGGGCCACGTCCGTGCCGTACGGCGTGCCTGCGACGCCCCGGTCGACGGGGTGTGGCCCTCCGACCACGCGGCGGTCGTCGCGGACCTGGCGGACGGGCCGGGCCCCGCGGTGTGACGGCCTGCGCCGCGCGGGCTGGGGCCGTCGAGGCGGGCTGTGGCAGGCATCAGGTCCAGCCACATGCGTTCGTGATCAGCAGGCCCACGGTCGCCGTCGCTACGAAGGCCCCGCCTCCGGTGAGGAAGGCACCGGGCAGTGCGGCACCGCCAGCGGTTGCGAGCAGCCCCGCGACCATGGCGGCGATAACAGCCACCAGAACGACGATCAGAACGATCAGGCGCTTCTGCCCGGTGGGCGCAGCGGTGGAACTCACCTTCAGATCTGCCTTCCATGGAAGATTTGGTAGCCAGATCTGTCAGCAACCTCGCACAGGGCAGCCTCAACCTGGCTACCCGGGTACGGGAGCCGAAGTTGAGATCTGCCGGCGTCAGATGCTCAATGCGAGTACGTCGATCCCCGTCCATGCATCCCCGCTGCGAACGCCTCTCAGGACGCTCACTCCCCCAACCCATCTCTGGAGGCACGGAGGCACCCGCTGTGCAGCTTTGGGTGCGGCACAGTCGTTTGGCTCGGTACTTCCTGCTGGGCCGACGTGGAATCCGGCAGGTGTACCGAGGGTCACAGGCTCCCGACGAAGGGACCCCGCGGACTTCCGGTTGCGCATTCCCACCCACTCGCGCCGTTGGGTGGCAGCACATTGACCGTACCACTTTTGGTTGCAACGCGTGGAGCGAACAGGAGAGTTGGCGCTCATCGCGACGTTCCCAGGAAGACCGGATTGGTGAACGCCGCCAGCGGCCCCGGCAGCGGGCCCGCCGCCGCCTCGTGGCGCAGTTCGGCCCGTACGTACGCCGCGTACGACGGCGTCGTGCGCCACTCGACCACGCCCGAGCCGGCCACCGGCAGCGGGGCGCCGGTGTGGACGACGCCCTGGTCGGTGACGAGGCGGACCGTGCAGCGGGGGGCGCCGGTGACCTCCAGGCGGACGGTGACCGGGGTGTCGCGGCCGACGGTGAGCCGCTCGCCGATGCCCGCGTGCTCGCCGCGTCCCCCGGACGCCCGCAGCGACAGCGCGACCCTCGCGGACTCGGCGACGTAGGAGCGTCCCGCCCGGATGCCCTCCTGGACGGCCTCCCGGGTCAGGTCGTCGGCGAGGACGACCGTCTGGGGGCTGCCCACCGCGTCCGGGGAGCGGTGCGCGTCGCTGCTGCCCATGGCCGGGATCCAGTCGCGCCCGTCCCGCACGGACGCCACCAGCATGCTGTCCCAGTCGGCCAGCGCCACCTCGTCGTCGGGCGTGTAGGGGCCGTTCCACACCTCGATCGCGTCCGCCTCGCCGAAGCCGAACTTCCAGTTGCAGCCGATGCAGGTGGCGTGCGGGTGGGCCGGGACGACCAGGCCGCCGGCGCGGCGGATCTGCCGGGCGAACCGGCCGAAGCGGTTGTCACGGGCCCGGTAGCGCCAGTCGACGAAGGTGCCCGGGTCGGTGCCGAGCGCGACGACGTGCCCGTTCCTGGTCGTGACCTCCTCGCCCAGCATGACGAGCAGGTCGTCCCCGGCCACGTCGGCCCAGTGCGCGTGCGCCGCGTGCGTGTTGTGCTCGGAGGAGTTGATGAAGTCCAGGCCCGCCGCCCGGGCCAGTTCCCCGATCTCGGCGGGGGTGCGGCGGCCGTCGGAGTGCCAGGAGTGCAGATGGCAGTCGCCCCGGTACCAGGCCCGCCCCCGCCCCTTGGCCCGTTCCGGCGGATACACCGGCTGCGCGGCCTCGCCCGGCTCCCCGTACGTCAGCGTGATCGTGATCTCGTACGACAGGCCCTGCGGGGCGACCGTGTACGGGCCGAGCGCGATGTGCCAGGTGCCCTCGCGCACCGGGCCGGGGAGGTAGCCGGGCGTCGCGTCGTCCGCGCGGATGAAGAACTCCGTGCGCGCCCCGCCCGACCAGCCGCGGAAGCCCCGGCCGCCCAGTTCGGTGCCGCGGTCGTCGAAGACGCCGATGTCGAGGGCGTTGCCCAGGGTGCCGGCCGGGACCGACGGTCGGTCGTAGGTGTAGGCGACCTTCAGCTCCCGGACCCCGGCCGGGACCTCGACGGGCACGTACACGAAGTCCGGGGAACCGGGCGGCAGCGTGCCGCGCACGGTCCTGCTCTCCTGGTCCCCGTCGGCCGCGGAAGCGAAGCTCACGCTTCCCAAAGTAAGCGCGGCCGCCGCTCCCGTCATGAACAGAGCGCGCCGGCCGAGCCCGCCATGGCTGTCCTCGCACATGCTGCTGCTCCCCAGGTGTCGTCGGTGACGTGGCACGGGTGGTGCGGGGTGGTGCCTGCGCATCCTTGTAGTCAGCCGTGAACAGGCATGCAAGGGAGGGGAATTGGACTGCGGGCGGCAGGAGAACAGGCCGCGCGGGCCGGGGACGCCCGGTGACCGTCCCGTCGGACCTGCCCGGCCAGGTCCCCGCCACCGCCGCTACGCGATGCCGGCGGCGGTCCTGGCCGAGTCCGTCCTGCCGGCCGGCGCGTTCGGCCCCGGCCCCGGCCCCGGCCCCGGCCCCGGCCCCGGCCCCGGCCCCGGCCCCGGCCCCGGCCCCGGCCCCGGCCCCGGCCCCGGCCCCGGCCCCG
>NZ_WWIC01000299.1:0-19475 GCF_009872555.1 Streptomyces sp. SID5643 | reverse complement strand
GTACGGCGGGCACAGGCGGGCCGGGCGGGCCGCGAGCTCCCGCAGCCGGGGCAGGTCGCACGGCTCCGGGGCGGCCAGCACCACCCGCCCGATCAGCCGGCCGGGAGCGGCCGGGTTGCGCGCCCAGTCGTCGGCGTCGTACTCCGCGAGGTGCGCCCGCGTGAGCTCCCACCACGCCCGCCGGTACGCGGCGTCACGCAACCCCAGTTCGCGCACGTACATCCGCAGGTCGTGGTCGAGGAACTTGGCGCGCACGGCCCGCGCGAGTTCCTTCTGCCCGGCGCCCAGCAGCACCTCGTACGCCTGTCGGCACGCCTCCGTACGGGCCCTCCAGTTCTCGACGCCGGACCGGTCCAGGGAGATCGACAGCCGCCCGGCCGACCGGCGCACGTGCCAGACGTACACCCGGTCCGGGACCAGGGCGATCCGAGGAGCCGCGGCCAGGACGCGCGCGGTGAAGACGACGTCCTCGTACGGGAAGCGGCCCTCGGGGAAGCGGATGCCGTGCGCCCGCAGGAAGCCCGTGCGGTAGAGCTTGTTGACGCAGAGCGTGTCGTGGACCAGGCGCGGCCGCCGGGCCGGGTGCGGCACCACGGCGTGCAGTGCGTAGAGGCGCGCCTGCCAGGGGACTTCGCGACCCGACGGCAGCTCACGGCGTACGCACAGACCGCCCGCGACCTCGGCGTGCGCACCCTCGGCCGCTTCGAGCAGCGCGGCGGCGGCGCCGGGCGGCAGGACGTCGTCGCTGTCCAGGAACATCACGTAGGGCGAGGTCACCGCGTCGAGCCCGGTGTTGCGCGGGGTGCCGCAGCCGCCGCTGTTGGCCCGGCGGCGGATCACCTTCAGGCGCGGCTCCGAGGCGGCGAGCCGGTCCAGCAGGCCGGCGCTGCCGTCCGTCGAGCAGTCGTCGACGGCCACCACCTCGCGCACGGCCGGTCCCTGGGCGAGCGCCGACCGCACGGCGTCCGTCACATGGGCGGCGTCGTCGTAACCGATCACCACGACGGCGACCGCGGCAGGCGGCGTCCGGGTGTCCGTCTCGGTCTCACTCTCGGCATTCATCACGGCGGATGGTAAGCCGGGCGAATGACATGAAAGTGATAACACACCATCAAAGCCTGGCGAACCTCCTTATTCAGCACAGAATCGGGCCGTGGAGAGCGGACAGTCGAGGGGGAGCGGCCGGTCCGGCGCGGGGCCGGTGCCCGTGGCGGTGCCCATGGCGGTGATGCTCGCGACCGGGCTGTGGGGCCTGGACCGGGGCGGCATGTGGGGCGACGAGAGCGTCACCTTCCAGGTCGCGCAGCGCACGGTCCCGCAGATCTGGCGGCTGCTGCACGACGTGGACGCCGTCCACGGCCTCTACTACCTGTTCATGCACGCCGTCCTCACCGTCCACCCCGGCGAGGTCGTGCTGCGCCTGCCGTCGGTGTGCGCGGCGACGGCGACCGCCGGTCTGGTCGCCGCCCTCGGCGTCCGGCTGGCCGGGCCCCGGGTCGGCCTGTGCGCCGGGACGCTGTACGCGATCACGCCGATGGCCGGCCACTACGCCCAGGAGGGCCGGTCGTACGCGCTCGTCGCGGCCGGTGTGGCGGGGGCGACGCTGCTGCTGGTGAGGGCCGTGGACACCGGGGACGCCCGGGCCTGGCGGCCGTACGGGACGGTCGTCGCCCTGACCTGCGTGCTGCACGAGCTGGCGGTACCGGTGCTGGGCGCGCACGCGCTGACGCTGGCCCTGCTGCGGGTGCCGAGGAAGGTGTGGTCCGGCTGGGGGCGTGCGGCGGGGGCGGTGGCGCTGCTCCTGCTGCCCCTGGTGTGGGTGTCGCAGGGGCAGTCCGGGCAGGTGGCGTGGCTGGTGTCACCGGGGTGGGACCGGGTCGGGAGGCTGGCCCGAAACTTCTCTCCCGGCCCGGCGGGGCCGGTGTTCTGGGGCTCGCTGCTGCTGATGGCTGTGGGACTGCGCGAGCGGCGCACGGCCGCGGTCGCGCTTCCGCTGCTGCTCGTGCCGCCGGGGGTCCTGATGACCGTGTCGCAGGTCCGGCCGCTCTACCACGACCGGTACGTGCTCTACGCGCTGGCGGGCGCGTCCCTGCTGGTCGCGGCCGGGGCCGGGCGGGTGGCCGGGGTGCTGGGGCGGGTGCGGTTCGAGGGGCGGCGGATGCGGGTCGGCGGCCGGCGGGTGCGGGCCGTCGTGGGCGTGACCGGCGTCCTCGCGCTCACCGTCACCTTCCTGAGCCAGCTCCCCGTGTACCGCCAGGACCGGTCCGCCGCCCACCGCCCGGACAACCTCGCCGTGGTCTCCGCGCTCGCCGTGAGCCGGATGCGCCCCGGCGACCCGGTGCTGTTCGTGCCGTCGGTCGGCAGGCTCGCCGCGCTGGCCTACCCGAGGGGCTTCCGGCGGGTGCGGGACATCGCGCTGCGGGAGTCCGCGCCCCGCTCCGGGACGCTGTGGGGCCGGGAGGCGACCCCCGGGGAGCTGCGGCGGCGGCTCGCCCCGGTGGACCGCGTCTGGGTCGTCGCCGAGCGGTCCGCCCTGGACCCGCGCCGCAGCCCGCCCGACCCGGTCGAGCGCACCAAGCTCGCCGTCCTGGCCGCGGAGTTCACCGTCCGTGGGGAGTACGTCCACGAGGAACGCGTCCGCGACGACGTGCTCCTGCGCCTCTACGTCCGGCGCCGGCCCGGAGACACCCCGGCCGGTGAGCCGCCCCGCGATCCGGCCGGCGTCCGGTCCCCCGGCGTGTCCGCGGGCGCCCCGGCTGCCGGTTCGCCGCGGCCGGACGCTAACCGGCCGAGTGCCGGCCGCCCGGCGCATCCGTCGGTGCCCCGGCTGTCGCCTGACTCCGGCCGGCGGTGAGTCGCCCCGCGATCGGGCCGGCGTCCGGTCCCCTGGCGTGTCCGCGGGTGCCCCGGCTCGCGCCCCGGTTCTCGGGGTGTCGCCCAGCGCGATCGGCCGGGGCGGCGAGGGACGTCGGCCGGGCGGCACCGCCACCGTTCTCGTGCCGCTGCTCGCGGCGCGCCCCGGCGCCTTCGCCCTCTCCCCGGCCGACGGCGTAGCCGCCCTGTGCGGTTACGGCCGCTCGGCGGCGGACGCGTCGCCCCGCGGGTCCGCGAGCGCGGCCGCCGCGTCCAGCGCCGTGGTGAGGTCGTCGAGGCGGGCGCGCAGGGCGCGGATCTCCTCGGGGCCGAAACCGGTCGAGGACGCGATCCGGCGCGGCACCTGAAGCGCCCGGCCGCGCAGCGCGACGCCCTCCTCGGTCAGCCGCACCTCCACCGACCGCTCGTCGCGGGCGCTGCGCTCCCGGCGCACAAGTCCGGCCGCCTCCAGCCGCTTGAGCAGCGGCGACAGCGTGCCGGAGTCGAGACGCAGGTGCTCGCCGAGCTTCTTGACGGGCAGCTCGTCGTGCTCCCAGAGCACCAGCATCACCAGGTACTGCGGGTAGGTGAGCCCGAGGTCCTTGAGGATCCCGCGGTAGACCCCGTTGAAGGCGCGGGAGGCCGCGTGCAGGGAGAAACAGATCTGCTGGTCCAGGCGGAGCCAGTCGTCGTCGGGCGTGTTCATGCCTCCAGGGTAGCTCGTGCCCACCATTTAATTGCACACAACTCAATTGTGTGCTCTAATTCTGGACGTCAGGCGGTCCGGAAGCGGGCCACCGAACGTTGACGTGAGAGGGAAGGTTTTCCATGGACGCGCTCTACACCGCTGTCGCCACCGCCACCCACGGCCGCGAGGGCCGGGCCGTCAGCTCCGACGGCGTACTCGACCTCGCCCTGGGCATGCCCCAGGCACTGGGCGGCAACGGCCAGGGCACCAACCCCGAGCAGCTCTTCGCCGCCGGTTACGCCGCCTGCTTCGGCAGCGCCCTCGGCCTCGTCGGCCGCGCGGCCAAGGTCGACGTCAGCGACGCCGCCGTGACCGCCGAGGTCTCCATAGGCAAGCAGGGCGAGGGCTTCGGCCTGGCCGTCACCCTCCGCGTGGAGCTGCCCGACAGCGTGGACGAGGCGACCGGCCGCAAGCTGGTCGAGCAGGCCCACCAGGTCTGCCCGTACTCCAACGCCACCCGCGGCAACATCGAGGTCGACCTCGTCATCGAGTAACCGTTCCGCCGCCACCCCCGACCCGCGCCAGCACCTCCCCCGTTCGTCTGCTCCACGCCACCACCACGGCCTCCTCGGGCACCGGGTGCCAGCGCGTCAGCAGCAGCCAGCGCACGTGATAGCGGCGGACGACGGCGGACCGCCCGGCGCGGGTCGAGCCGGGGGCGAGATAGGCGCGGACATCGGCCGCCCGGCGCTTGCGCTCCCGCTCGTCCAGGGCGGGGTCGGGCCAGATGGGCGCGGCGAGGTTCGGCCCGTACCCGGCGATGGCGTGACTGGCGAAGTACCCGTCGGTGATCACCACCTCGCCGCGCCCGATGTGCCGCGCGGCCCAGTCGTAGGACGGCCAGCGCGTCGGCTGCGCGAATCCCACCGGGTCGACCGAGCGCGGCACGACAGCCCCGGCGTGCACGGTGACGAACCCGGCGCAGACCCCGGCCACCGCCGCCCCGCCCAGCACCCGCCGGGCCCGCCGCCAGGGCCGGGGCGCCGCCAGCTCCACCGCCAGCGCGACGTGCAGCGGCACCAGCACGGCCCACAGGGCACGGGCGTACGTGTAGTGCCCGCTCACCCAGCCGTACGCCACCAGCAGGCACTCCAGCAGGAACATCAGCACCAGCGGATCACGAGCCGACCGGCGTGCCCGCAGCCACAGCGCGGGCAGCCCCAGCAGCGCCAGCCAGGAGTTGGCGGGCATCCTCTCGTACAGCTGCCGGTGCATCGCGTCCATGCCGGTGTCGCCCACCAGCGACAGGACGTCGTAGTACGGCCAGGTCAGGGCGACCGTCGCGCAGGCCGCCGCGCAGAGCGCCCAGCGTGCCGCGACCGGCCGGCGCCAGCCGCGCTGCCGGGACGCCACGACCGCCACCGCCCCGGTGAGCGCCGAGGCCGCCGTGACGGGATGGGTGAGCAGGATCAGCGCGTACAGGACGCCGAGCCCGGCGTACCCCCACCAGCCGCCGAGCCCGCTCGGGCCGACGAACCGAACGGCGGGGGCGTCGTCGCGCGCGAGCGTGCCCGTCCAGGCCCACGCCCAGAACGTCAGCCCGATGGCGAGTGCGGACGGGTAGCCCAGGTTCGTCGTCATCGACATCAGCCCGAGGTAGCCGCTCCACAGGATCCGCGCGGTGCCCCACAGCAGCGTCATGAACAGCAGGGCCCACACCGGCGCCCACGGGCGGGCGGTGACACTGCGGACGAACCGGCCGAGCCCCGTCAGCAGCACCAGCAGATGCACCGGCCCGGCCAGCTTCACGACCTCCCAGCCCGACAGCCCGGTCAGCCGCGCCACATACCCCTGGGCGACGGCGTACGGCCCGTAGTACGGGCTGCCCTCGCCCGGCAGGTCCGCCATGGTGTGGGCCGGGTGGAGCAGGTCGGCCTTGAGGCGCTCGACGACCGCCGCGTGCTGTCCGGCGTCACAGCACAGCGGGATCCGCCAGTACGCCAGCGTCATCACCAGCCAGAACAGAGCGCCGTAGAACTGGTACGGGGTGAGCCTCCCGGCACGGCCGCCGCGCAGCGCCGTCGCGCCGCGCACGGCCCGCCGGACCAGGACCGGGGCGCTCACAGGAGGGTGGAAGGGGTCGGGGGCATGCGCCGAATGTTCCCTCCCCCCGCATGCCCTGACCCCGGATCACTTCATCGGGTGAGGCCGCTGCGCCCACCTGCCGGTCGGTCGCACAGCGCCTGCTGTGCCGCCGCCGGCCAGCGCGCGAAGCGGAACTGCGTCCGCTCCACGGCCCCGGTGAGGTTCCGCCAGAACCGCTCGACCGTGAGCGGCGCGCGCACCGACTCCCTCAGCTCGGCGAGATCGCCGCAGCCCAGTGCGGCCCGGGCCGCCTCGACCGCCTCCCGCTGGGCGCCGGCCCGCAGCAGGTCGCGCTGCGGCGGGTGCTTCGCCGCCCACTCGGCGAAGACCCAGTGGTTGCGCAGGAACTTCTCGTGCCCGGGCCAGCTCCACCGCTCCAGCGCCAGATGCGCGCCGATCGGGCTGGCCAGCCCCCAGGCGTCGTTGACGTAGGCGTCCAGCGGCGCCGCCGCCCCCGTCACGCCGAGATGGCGGCCCACGATCACCACCTGGTACGGCGAGTCGGCGCGCATCGGCGTCGCGTGCAGCCGCCGCCCGGCGTCGAAGTAGAGCAGCGTCGGAACGGGCGCCCGCTCGGCCCGGGCCAGCATGGCGCGGCCCTCCGGCAGGGCGGGCCAGTTGTCCACCCAGGTGGCGGTGCGCACCGGGTTGTGGTCGCCGAGGCCCTCCACGTCGGAGCTGCGCACGTTGAACGACCCGGGCGTGCTGCGCACGTCGAACGGCGCCCGCAGCGGACTGACCGCCGCGCCCAGCCACACCACCAGCAGCACGCCCGCCACGCCGGTGACCCTGGTCGCGGGCACGACCAGCACCGGCAGAAGCAGCAGCAGAAGGGCGGGCAGGATCATGCGGGCGTGCATGTAGTCACCGCCGACGCGGACGACGTACCCGGCGAGCAGCGCACCCGCCGCGAACGGCGCCAGCAGCACCGCGAGCGGGGCCCGCCCCGGCACGCGCTCCCGCTGCTCCCGGCGGGTGCGCCGCACCAGCAGGACGGCCAGCGCCCCGAGCACCGGGACCACCGGCCACAGCCAGTACGGCCCGAGCGTCTCCTGCACGTACCCGGCGCCCCGGCTCCAGTCGCTGGCGCTCGCCTCCTTGGCGATGGCGGGCAGCGGCACCAGGACCCCGTAGTACCCCGCCCGGAACACCTCGTAGGCCAGCGGCACCGCTCCCGCCGAGGCGAGCATCGCCGCCGTGCCCCGCCGGGCGGGACGCAGCACCCACCACTGCGCGGCCAGGAAGCAGGCCGTGACCACCGCCAGGTCGGGCCGGACCAGCACACCCAGTCCGAACACGAAGGCGGCCGCGTACGTCGGCCGGGCCTCCTGCCCGCGCCGGGTCCGCGTCAGCAGCCACCACGACAGGCCGGTCCAGAACGTGCCCAGACCGCTCTCCAGACCCGACGTCATGTACGACCAGAACGGCGGCACGGCCAGCAGCACGAACACACCGGCCGGGAGCAGCAGCCCCGCGCCCCGGTGCAGCCGGCACGTGGCGAGCAGCGCGAACGCGAACCCCGCCGTGCTCAGCAGCAGGCCCAGTCCGACCGCGAGGAACGCCGGGTCCTCGCCGGTCACCCAGGTGGCGAGGGCGAGCAGCCACTGCCAGAGGGTGCCGGTCGAACTCTCAGCCCGTTCACCGATGTTGAACACGGGCCCGTTGCCCGCCAGGATCTGCCGGACCGGGCGCAGGTAGATGAGCCCGTCGTCGCAGATCCAGCGGCGCCGGTAGCCCAGCACGAACAGGGCCGCGGTGGGCACGGCGACCAGGGCGGCATGCCATCCGTGCACCGGGCGCAGCCCCTCGGCGGCGGCGGGCGGCCGGGCCGAGGAGGCCCGCTGGCCGGGCAGGGAGGGGACGGCCTCGGGAGTCGCGGGGGTTCTCATCTCTCGATCAGCGCCTCGGGTCGAGTGCGGGCGCCCTCGGTCCGGCGGGCCGCGGGCAGCAGCGCCCCGCCCCGCTCGCCCAGCATCAGCAGCCGGACGACCCGCTCGGCGGCCCGGCCGTCCTCGAACTCGCAGTACCGCTCCCGGAAGCCGGAGCGCAGCCGTGCCGCCTCCGCGTCCTGCCAGGTGCCGGACGCGAACAGCCAGGCCAGCTCCCGGTACGAGCGCGACACATGGCCCGGCGCGTCGGCCGTGATGTCGAAGTACGCCCCCCGGCTCGCGGCGAACGCCCCCCAGTCGTCGGCGTGGACGACGATCGGCCGGTCGAGCAGGGCGTAGTCGAACATCAGGGCGGAGTAGTCGGTGACCAGCACGTCGGAGGCGAGCATCACGTCCTCGACGTGCGGCTCGTCGGTGACGTCCACCAGTACGCCCCGCCGGTGCAGGTCGGACAGGCCAAGTCCCCGCGCCACCCCCGCGGCGAGTGACGGGTGCAGCCGGACGAGCAGCGTGTGCCCGGGACCCAGGTCCGCGGCGAACCGGGCCAGGTCGAACCGGTCGACATGGCCGCCCCGCCGGTAGTCACGGCGGGTCGGCGCGTACAGCACGACCGTGTGGCCGGCCGGGACGCCGAGCCGCTCGCGCACCGCCCGGCCCCGCTCGGGCCCGGCCCCGACCAGCACGTCGTTGCGCGGACTGCCGGTCCGCAGCGACGTGAAGTGGCACGGGTACGCCCGCTCCCAGGCCCGCTCCGCGTACCGCCCCGCGACCAGGCTGTAGTCCCAGCGGTCGGCGCGGCGCAGCATCTGCGGCACGTCGAAACCGTGCCGGGCGCCCGGCTTGGTCAGCAGGTCGGCACCCATGTACTTGAGCGGCGTGCCCTGGTGGGTGTGGATGTGCACGCTGCCGGGCCGCTTGGCCAGGGTGCCGGGCCAGTTGACGTTGTTCACCCAGTACGTGGCCCGCGCCATGACCTCGTGGTAACGCCGGGAGCCCGGCGTCACATGGTCGATGCCGGGCGGCAGCGCGTCCACCGCGTCCTCCCGGACCACCCACACGCCCCGGATGTGCGGGGCGAGCTCGCGGGCCTTGTCGTAAAGGGCGGCCGGGTCACCGCTCACACCCCGGTGGTGGGTCGCCGAGTAGACGGCGAGATGCGGGTCCAGCGGGCGTTTCGACTGGGCCGTGTACCAGCCGCGCAGGGCGTTTCCCGACGCCTTCCCCACCACTCGCCGCTGCCCGCCCAGGGCGGCCGCGCGCAGGTTCCGCAGCCCGCGGGCGGCCGCGTACGTCGCGTAGGGCGCCGAGGCGAGCAGCCGCGTCTCGGCCCCGCGCCAGCCGTCCGGCAGCGGGAAGCCGCCCTCGGGGAGGTGACGGCGGTGGAAGGAGCGGATCTCGCGGTAGAAGTCACCCCGGTCCGCGGGCCGTACCCGGTCCTCACGGGCCAGCACGAACAGCATGTGGTCCAGCGCGCGCTCCAGCAGCAGCGGCCGCGCCCAGTCCAGGTCGGGGCGCTGCTCCAGGAACGCGAACAGGCCCTCGTACTGCGGGAAGATCTCGAAGTGCCGGCGCCCGGGCGTCTTGGTGATCGCGCCCTGCCTGCGCTGCCGGTACTCCACGCCGATCCGGTCCAGGCAGGCGATGCGCCCGGCCAGCACCATCGACCGGTAGGTGACCGGCGCGTCCTCGTACAGCCCCGGTGCGTACTCCAGACCGTGCTCCTGGAAGAAGGAGCGCCGGTAGGCCTTGTTCCAGGCGACGAGGAACAGGTTCAGGTACTGCGGGCTCTCCCGGATGCCGAACGTCTCCAGGCCCGCCGCGGCCAGCAGGTCCGCCGCCTCGCTGCGTCCGCCGCGGCCCCACCAGTAGGTGCGCACATGGTCGAAGACCAGGATGTCGGGGTCGTCGGTCGCGGCCAGCCGTGCGGCGACGGCGGCCAGAAGGCCCGGTGTGTAGTGGTCGTCGCTGTCCAGGAACAGGACGTAGTCGCCGGCGGCCTGTGCGAGGCCGGCGTTGCGGGCCCGGCCCAGGCCCACGTTCTCGGGCAGGTGCAGCACCCGCAACCGGGCGTCGCGGGCGGCGTACTCGTCGAGGATGGCGCCGCTGCCGTCGGGCGAGCGGTCGTCCACGGCGATCACCTCGAAGTCGCCGTAGGACTGGCCG
Source organism: Streptomyces sp. SID5643 (assembly GCF_009872555.1). Lineage (NCBI taxonomy): Bacteria > Bacillati > Actinomycetota > Actinomycetes > Kitasatosporales > Streptomycetaceae > Streptomyces > Streptomyces sp. SID5643. Next base: position 9,737 of record NZ_WWIC01000299.1, on the reverse strand, counting down.
AGCACCGAGTCGAGACACTCGCGCAGGAAGCCCTGCACCTTGTAGACGGGGACGATGATGCTGAAGCGGGGCACTTCTTAGGTCAGCTCCTCACGAGGGTGGCGGCGGGGGCCGGGACGCGCTCCGCGAGCGGGATCACGGACGGGATCGACTCGGGCGGCTCGCCCAGCAGCACCCGGCGCACCACGCGTTCCGCGGCCTGCCCGTCGTCGAACTGGCAGAAGCGCTCCCGGAAGGCGGCCCGCAGGGACGTGGCGGTCTCGTCCGCCCAGGAGCCGTCGCGGAAGACGGCCGCCAGCTCTGCGGGAGTCCGGGCGACCCGGCCCGGCGGGAGCTCCATCAGGTCGAAGTAGACGCCCCGCGTCTCCCGGTAGACGTCCCAGTCGTCGGCGTACACGACGATCGGCCGGTCCAGGTTGGCGTAGTCGAACATGATCGACGAGTAGTCCGTGATCAGCCCGTCCGCGGCCAGGCACACGTCCTCCGACGAGCGGTGCCCGGTGACGTCGATGATCCGCCCGCCGCCCCTGCTCGTCCCCCGGTCGTAGAAGTAGTGGGCGCGCAGCAGCACCACGTAGTCGTCGCCGATCGCCTCGCAGAACTCCGCCAGGTCCAGGCCCGTCTCGAAGCCGGTGGCGTAGTCGCGGTGCGTGGGCGCGTAGAGCAGGGCCTTCTTGCCGTCGGGGACGCCCAGTTCCTTGCGTACGCGGGCGACGTCCTCGGCGGACGCCGTGCAGTAGACGTCGTTGCGCGGATAGCCGTACTCGAGGGTCTCGTGCGTGCTCGGGAAGGCCCGTTCCCACATCTCGGTGGAGTGCCGGTTGGAGGTGAGGTTGTAGTCCCAGCGGTCCACCCGGGCCAGCAGCCTGGCGAAACTGCCGGTCGCCGCGGCCACCACGGGGTACGTCGCCTGGTCGGCCCCCATCGTCTTCAGCGGGGTGCCGTGCTGGGTCTGGAGGTGGACGCTGCCGGGGCGCTTGACCACGGCGTCCGCGAAGTTGGCGTTGTTGACCAGATACTTCGCGCGGGCCAGCACCTGCCAGTACGTCCGGCTGCCGATCACCGCGTACTCGACGCCCGGCGGCACGCTGCCCACGGCGTCCGGCTCCACCAGGAACACCGCGCGCAGGTGCGGCGCGAGTTCGCGGGCCTTGGCGTGGATCGCGGCCGGGTTGCAGGCGTAGCCGCGGCCCCAGTAGGCGCAGTACACGACGAGGTTCCGGTCCAGCGGCAGGCGCAGGGCCGCCGCATAGCGCAGCCGGGTGCGCAGGCCCCGCGGGCGGGGGAGCAGCGCGGCGGCCCGCGACGCCGTCCGGTGGGCGGCGCGCAGGGAGCGGAACGCCGCATACGACCCCGAGGCCAGCAGCCGGTGCTGGACGCCGAGACTGCCACCGGGGGCCCGGTAGCCGTCCGGGCGGTGCCGCCGGTACAGCGTGCTCGCCCGCCGGAAGAAGGCCCGTCGCCCGGACGTCAGCCGCCGGGGGTGGGCGGCCGTCTTCAGTACGGCGGCGAAGAGCTGCTCGAACAGCGGCTTCAGCCGGTCCGCCGGCAGGCCCTGTTCCGCGGCCCGCGTCAGCACCAGCTCGGCCTGGTCCAGCAGCTCGGTGTGGTGTTCGCCGGGCAGACCCAGCCGGTTGCCCTGCCGGCGCAGCAGGTGCCGGACGACGACCGTGCGCAGGACCGCCACCCGCTCCACCCGCAGGGCGACCAGACCGCCGAAGCCGACATCGGTGAAGTGGTCCCCGGGGAAGGCGAGGTTCTGCTCGGTGAGGAAGGCCCGGCGGTAGACCGCGCTCCACGCCGGGAGCGTCACGCCCGTGAGCAGGGGAGCGCGGTCGGGGGTGAAGGCCCCGTCCGGCGTCCTGGCCAGCAGGGGGGCGGCCGGGTTGGTCGGCTCGCCCTCCCACCAGGGCGCGCGCTCGTGCTCGAAGTACAGGACGTCCACGTCGCCGGTCCCGTCCAGCCGGGCGTCCAGGGCCGCCAGCGCCCCCGGAACCAGGACGTCGTCGCCGTCGAGGAACAGCACATGGCCGCCGACCGCCGCCCGCAGCCCGGTGTTGCGCGCCCCGGCCAGTCCGTCGGACGGCGGCGAGTGCACCGGCGTCACCCGGGAGTCCCGCTCGGCGTAGCCGGTGACGACGTCCGCCGCCGGCGCGTCGGGTGCGTCGCACACCGGGATCAGCTCGAAGTCGCCGAACGACTGGGCGAGGACGGAGTCCAGCGCCTGGGACAGCCGGCCTGCGACCCCATGGGACGGGACGACGATGCTGAAGCGGGGCATTCTGCTCTTTCTGTCAGTTGACGGGTCTGCTGTGGACGGGCCGTCTCACCCGGAGCGCGGGCGTCCCGGCCGCCCGGACGGGCGCCAGGAGGACGGCCGGCTGGGTGTCGGCCGGGACGGGCTGGAGGGCATGCGGACTCCCCGGAGTGAGAACCGTGGTCAGAGGCTGTCGGCGACGGCGTGCGGACCGGCCGGCAACGGCACCGTGGTGAGCGGTTCACGCGTCAGCGAGGCCGCCGCCGAGGGCACCGGGCGGCGCTCGCCGAGCGGCACGACCGGCGGCAGCTCCGACTCGCCGAGGACGATCCGGCGCACCACCCGCTCGGCGGCCCGGCCGTCGTCGTAGGTGCAGAACCGCTCGCGGAACGCCGCCCGCAGCTGGGCCGAGCGGGAGCCCCGCCAGTGGCCCGTGGCGAAGATGTCGATCAGCTCGTCCTCCCCGCGAGCGACCGCGCCCGGCGGAAAGTCGCGCAGGTCGAAATAGGTGCCGCGGGCCGCGTCGTACGCCTCCCAGTCGTCGGCGTGGACCACGATCGGCCGGTCCAGGTTGGCGTAGTCGAACATCAGGGACGAGTAGTCCGTGACCAGGGCGTCCGACGCCAGGCAGAGCGACTCGACGCTCGGGTGCCCGGAGACGTCGACGACCCGGCCGCAGGTGCTGGTCAGCGGGGCGTCGTAAGCGTGGTGGGCGCGGGCCAGGACGATGAAGCGCGGGCCGAGGCGGCGCACGATCCGCTGGAGGTCGAGGGTGTGGCGCTGGGAGCGGCGGTAGTCGCGGTGGGTCGGCGCGTACAGGATCGCCACCGAGCCCCGGGGGATGCCCAGCGAGGCGCGCAGCCGGGCCACGTCCGCCGGGGTCGCCGTCCGGAACACGTCGTTGCGGGGGTAGCCGTACTCCAGGGTGGTGTAGCGGCCGGGGTGGACCCGCTCGTTCGTCAGCGTGGTGTGGCGGTTGGCGGACAGCACGTAGTCCCAGCGGTCGACGTCCTTCAGCAGCCGCGTGAAGTCCTGGCCGCGGGCCGCCGCCGGACGCTCCTGGAGGTCGAGGCCGAGGTGGCCGAGCGGGGTGCCGTGCCCGGTCTGGATCAGGACCTGGCCCCGGCGCTTGGCCAGCCGGTCGTCGAAGCCGGTGTTGCTGACCAGGTAGCGGGAGCGGGCGAGGGCCGTCCAGTAGGCGGCCGTCCCCGGGACGAGGCGGCGCGGGCCGGGCGGGATGGTGTGGTGGTGCTCGCGGCGGGCGATCCACGCCGTGCGGATGTGCGGCGCCAGCTCGCGGAACGCGGCCTCCAGCGCACCCGGGTTGCAGCCGTGGCCGCGGCCGTCGTAGGCGGCGAAGACGGCGCGGTCGGCGCGCAGCGGCAGACAGCGCTGCACGCGGTAGTGGGTGCGCAGGACCGCCGACCGCAGGCCCCGCAGCAGCGTTCCGGTGGTCCTGGCGGCGGCGCGGTGCAGGGCGGAGGCCAGCTGGAGGGTGCGGTAGGTGCGGTGCAGGCCGAAGCGGATCAGGGCGTGGTGGACGCGGCACCGCAGGGGGACGGGTACGCCGGGGGTGCGGTAGCGGCGGTAGTGGGCGCGGGCCCGGCGCAGGAAGTCGGCGCGCGACCCCCGGGGCAGCCGGTCCCGCCGGGAGTACACGATCGCCAGGTGGTGCACCATGCGGCGGAACAGCACCGGCCGCCACTGGACCAGCCCGGGGCGCTCGTCGAGGAACGCGAAGACCCGGTCGTACTGCTCGAAGACGTCGAAGTGCCGCTCGCTGGTGGTGCGCAGGATGCTGCCCTGGCGCCGCTGCCGGTAGTGCACGCAGACCCGGTCGAGGGTCGCGATCGACTCGGCGGTCATCAGCACCGGGTACGTCCACGGAGTGTCCTCGTAGACGCCGGGCGGGAAGAGGAAGCCCTCGCGCTCGACGAACTCCCGCCGGTAGGCCTTGTTCCAGGCGACCATCAGCAGCCGCAGCAGCCCCGGCCGGTCCTCCAGCCGGAACGGCGCCGGACCCTGCTCGGTGAGCTGCAGGGCCGCCTGGTTGCGGATCGCCTCCCCCGTCCAGTAGGTGCGCGCGTAGTCGAAGACCAGCACGTCCGGCTCGCCGGTCTCCTTCAGCCGGTCGGCGACCGACCTCAGCGCGTCGGGCGTGAGGGTGTCGTCGCCGTCGAGGAAGAGCAGGTAGTCGCCGCTCGCGCGTGCCACCCCGGCGTTTCTCGCCCGGCCCAGGCCCACGTTCTGAGGCAGGTGGACGGGGCGTACGCGCGTGTCGCGGGCGGCGAACTCGTCGATGATCGCGCCGCACGCGTCCGGCGAGCAGTCGTCGACGACGATCAGTTCCAGATCGGGACAGGACTGGGAGAGCACCGATTCGAGGCACTCGTGCAGGTACGCCTGAACCTGGTACGCGGGGACAATGACACTGAACCTGGGCAAGAGGCCATCCATCGGTCGGCGCGGGCGTTCGGCCCGGGAACGGCCGATGGGCCGACTTGGTTACGGTGGCTACGGCATCCGGGGGAACGCGGAAGGGGCGGGCCACCCCTGGCCCGCCCCTCCAACTGCGCTGCTGCGAGGGCTACTTGACCGCGCCCGCCATGACGCCGGACACGAACTGCCGCTGGAACGCGAAGAAGACGGCCAGCGGGACCACCATCGAGATGAACGCGCCGGGTGCCAGCACGTCGATGTTGTTGCCGAACTGCCGTACCTGGGTCTGGAGCGCGACCGTGATCGGCTGGCTCCCGGAGTCCGAGAAGATCAGCGCGACCAGCAGGTCGTTCCACACCCACAGGAACTGGAAGATGCCGAGCGCCGCGATCGCCGGGGCGCCGAGCGGCATCACGACACGGAAGAACAGGCGCAGTTCACCCGCCCCGTCCAGGCGAGCCGCCTCCAGCAGCTCTCGCGGGATCTCCGCGAAGAAGTTCCGCAGCAGGAACACGGCGAAGGGCAGGCCGAAGCCGACGTGGAAGAGCACCACGCCGATCACCGAGCCGAAGATGCCGATGTTGCCGAAGAGTTCGGCGATCGGGATCAGTGCCACCTGCACCGGCACGACCAGCAGGCCGACCACGCCCAGGAACCACCAGTCCCGGCCGGGGAACTCCATCCACGCGAAGGCGTAGCCCGCGAGCGAGCCGATGATCACGACCAGCAGGGTCGCCGGCACCGTGATCCACACCGTGTTCAGCAGGGAGCCGGTGATGTCCTCGTTCTCCAGCAGCTTCGCGTAGCTGTCGAAGGTGATCTGCGAGGGCTCGGTGAACACCTTCCACCAGCCGCTGGCGGCGATGTCCTCCGGCGCACGGAGACTGGACAGCAGCAGCCCGATCGTGGGCACCAGCCAGAACAGCCCGACGACGAGGAACACCCGCAGGACCCCGCCGCTGACCGCCTCGGCGAGCCGCGAACCCAGCGACTGCTTGGCCTTCATCGCCGCACCTCCCGCCGCAGCCTGCGTACGTTGAACCACATCACCGGGATCACGAGCAGCAGCAGGAACACCGAGATGGCGCTGGCGATGCCCGGCTGGTCCTCGGAGAAGCCCTTGCGGTACAGCTCCAGGGCGAGGACGTTCGCGTCGTCCTGGGAGGAGCCGGGGGCGATGATGAAGACCAGGTCGAAGATCTTCAGCACGTTGATCATCAGGGTGACGGTGACGACCGCCAGGACCGGCGCCAGCAGCGGCACCGTGACGCGTCTGAACACCTGCCACTCACTCGCGCCGTCGACCCGGGCCGCCTCCAGCAGTTCCCGGGGCACGCTCGCGAGCCCGGCCGCGATCAGCACCATCGCGAAGCCCGCCCACATCCAGATGTACGAGCCGATGATGGCCGGGGTGACCAGGGACGGGCCGAGCCAGTCCAGGCCGTTGTAGGGCTCCTTGAAGTTGGACGCCGGGAGCCGGAGCTGGGCCCCGTCGGCCGAGGCCGGAAGCGTGAAGGTGCCGTCGTCGGCGGCCGTCGCCGACGCCACCACCCTGCCGTCCTTCACGGCCTCGATCTTCATCCCGGCATAGCCCAGTTCGGAGGAGTCGACGCTGTTGAGCGTGCCGACGCCCTTGCCGCGCGTGAAGTCCTGCCAGGTCGTGCCCGTGACCTTGTCCGGCTCGGGCTCCGGCGCGACAGCTGTCTTCGCGCCGTCGGGCATCAGGTCGGGCGCCACACCCACCAAGGGCAGCGAGACCGCCTCGCCCGTGCGGACGGGCGACGTGGTGATGAACGCGCCGCCGCCGGCCGGTTCCAGCGGCGACTCCCTGCCCGGGTGGGCCTTCGGGAACGCCGACGCCTGGGAGAACGTGTCGTGCACGCCCACCCACACCGCGTTCGCGACGCCCTTGTCCGGGTCCTGGTCGTACACCAGGCGGAAGATGATGCCCGCCGCCAGCATCGAGATCGCCATCGGCATGAAGACGACCAGCTTGAACGCCGTACCCCAGCGCACCCGTTCGGTCAGCACCGCGAAGATCAGGCCGAGCGCGGTCGCGACCGTCGGCGCGAACACCACCCAGATGATGTTGTTCTTCAGCGCGGTGCGGATGCCCTCGTCGGTGAAGAGGGCCTTGTAGTTGTCTATTCCGGCGAAGCCGTCACCGGACTGGTCGTAGAAGCTGCGTACGACCGAGTACCCGATCGGGTACACCACGAGCGCGCCGAGCAGGACGAGCGCGGGCAGCAGGAACAGCGCCGCGACGGTCCTGCGGGTGCCGGTCACACTCTTGCGCGACTTGGGAGCGGCAGGGGGCTTGGCGCCCCCTGCCGCCGGAACCGGCGTCATGACGTCAGTTCCCGTAGGCCGCTGCCGCTTCGGCCTCCAGCTTCGCCTGCGTCCCCGCGATGTCCTTCGGGTTCTTCAGGAAGTCCTGGAGGATCTTCCACTCGCCCTTGCCGGGCGTACCGCCGAAGGCCTGCGGGGCCTGGTCGGACATGTCGAAGCGGAAGTCGTCACCGGCGTCGATGAGCGCCTTGGCGATCTTCTGCTGCACCGCGTTCGGATAGTCGGAGTTCGGCACGTTCTTGTTGGGCGAGAGGTAGCCGCCCAGCTTGGCCTGGATCGACGCCGCGTCCGGGGAGGCGAGCCAGGTGGCCAGGGCCTGCGACCCCTTCGAGTCCTCCAGGATCACGGCCGCGTCGCCGCCCGAGACCACCGGTCCGTTGTCACCGACCGCCGGGAACGGGAACACCTTCGCGTCCGTGCCGATCTTCATACTGGAGGGGATGTTGACCTGCGCGAAGTCACCCGCGGCCACCATGGCGGCCTTGGGCTGGTCCCCGCCGGTGAACACCTGGTTGACGGACGCCGGGAAGTCGGTCTGCAACGCCCCGTTCGCCCCGCCCGCGATCCAGTCCGGCTTGCCCCAGACCTGCGCGAGCGTGGTCAGCGCGTCCTTCACGGACGGATCCGTCCACTTGATCTCGTGCTTGGCCAGCTGGTCGTACTTCTCCGGGCCGGCCTGGGAGAGGTACACGTTCTCGAACCAGTCGGTCAGCGTCCAGCCCTCGGCGCCGCCGACGGAGAACGGGGTGACGCCGGAGTCGAAGACCGTCTGCGCGGTGTTGAGCAGATCCGGCCAGGTCTCGGGCTCACTCGCCCCGGCGTTCTCGAAGACCTGGTTGTTGTACCAGATCAGGGACTTGTTGGCGGCCTTGTAGTAGACGCCGTACTGCTTGCCGCCGACCTTGCCGATGTCCTGCCAGCCCTGCGAGTAGTTCTCGCCGAGCTCCTTGGCGGCCTCGGAACCCAGCGGCTTGGCCCAGCCCTTGTCGACGGCCTGCTTGATGGCGCCGGGCTGCGGCAGCATCACGACGTCCGGCGGCTGCCCGCCGGCCACCTTGGAACCGATGAAGTTGATGATCGGGTCCTGCGCGGGCACGAACGTGACCTTGGCACCCGTGCGCTTCTCGAACTCCTGAAGGACCTTCTTGAAGTTGGCCTGTTCGGTGCCGCTCCACACGGCGGCGACCTCAAGGCTCGTCCCGTCCAGCTTCGGAAGGGTGACGTTGTTGGTGGTTTCGTCGGTGTCGCCCGTGCTCCCACCGCTGCCGTCGTCGCTGCTTCCGCAGGCGGACAGCGAGAGCGCGAGGGCTCCCGCGGCGACGGCGGCCGCTGTCCTGGCGGCTCTGCGGTGCTGGGGGGTCGCCGTGTCCCGCTTGGGCGACCAGCGTGTCCGGATGGTGCTGCTCGTCATGCGCATGACTGCCCCGTTCTTCGTTCCTCGTCGAACGTCGAGCGCGCTCCCGTGCGATCTGGTCTACGCCCGGGTGTGCGGGGGCGGCAAGATGGCGTCGGCTGTCAAGCGGGGGATCGTGACTCCCTCGTGACCAGGGCCGCGGCCCGTGACACCGGGTGGGGCCGGCAGCAGTCTCCGGCTACAGCAGCGACGGCACCTTCGCCGCCGCGACCTCCCGCGCCGCCCTTTCCAGCGCGCTGGCCAACAGTGCCAGGTCGGTCGGGCCGTTTCCGAGTTCCCGCACCGGACGCCGGGCCGGAGGGTCACCCATGCGGTGCCATTCCAGGGGTACGACCGTGGGGCGCAGCGTCGCCGTCCGGGGGATCCGGCCGGTGACCCGGCCGCCCTGGAACGGGGTGACCCGCCCGTCCGGGCCGACCAGCCTCCCCCGGCCGGGCGCGGGTTCGTCCGGGCCCGGGGCGGGCGCGTCGAGCGTGACGCGCAGGGTGGCCCGGCGCGCGGGTTCCGTCTCCGCCGTACGGGGGCACGGGCCGGTGGCCGCCACCAGATGGACGCCGAGCCGCTCGCCCTCCTTGGCCACGGCCTCCAGAGCCCGCATCACCGATCCGGCGGCGGGCCGTCCGGTCGAGCCGAGCGCCGGGGAGACCAGCGCGTCCAGGTCGTCGACGACCACGACGAGCCGGGGGAGCGGGGGCGCGGCCGCCTCCGTCTGCCGCCGGGCCGCTCCGGGCCGCAGCCGAATGGTGGAACTGGTCGGCGAGTCGAGGTCGCCGGAGCCTGCCGCCGCGGCTCCCTCGGCCTGGGCACCGCCCCGGCCCGCAGCCGTGCGCTGGGCGACCATGCGGCCCGACAGCTCGCGCCCGGTGTGCCACTCGGCGAAGTCGGACCGACCGAGCAGCTCGGCACGCCGCTTCAGCTCGGCGCTCAGGGACTGCGCGAACTCCCGCATCCGGACCGGGTCGTGGGCCATCAGCAGCGTGGTGACGTGCGGTACGTCCGTACACACCCGCAGGCCCTCGCCATGCCCGCCGCCCGCGCCCGGGCCACCCCGGCCGTCGACCAGCACGATGCCGAGGCGGTCCGGCCGCTCGGCGGCGGCCAGCGACGCTACGACCGCCCGCAGCAGCTCCGTACGGCCGCTGCCCGGCGGGCCCTCGATCAGCAGATGCGGCCCCTGGACCGCGAGGTCCGCGCAGACCGACCCGCGCGGCCCGGCGCCCAGCACCGCGCGCGCCCGTCCGCCCAGCGCGTCGGCGTCGTCGGCCGCGTCCGCCCAGC